>NZ_CAWPDB010000105.1:0-127586 GCF_963886625.1 Vibrio sp. V23_P3S9T160 | reverse complement strand
GGAATGTTATTGAACTCTTTTTTATTCGCGGGAGATTTGAGTGTCACGGGGGCATATTTGATGTCTAGGTGAACCGTGCGAGCTTTACGGCCGCCTTTTTGCGGTATGTCGAGCACTCTTTCTCCTGCTGATTGCAGCTTGGAAGCGTAGTCATAAAGACGATTATCATGCTCTTTTATACAGCGACTTTGCATTGAGCGAACGAGGAATCGCTGTTGTTGCTCTTGCTTGTAAGTGAGGTATTCAAATAGGTCGGCTTCTCTATCGCACACAGAAATAACATCTGAGATTTTCTCGCCAAGTCGCTCTGCGACATGGCGAGAAGCTTGCTCCCATTTATAGCTTTCTTTCTCTTTGTATGGTCGAGTGGCGTACTGGTGTCCTTGTCCACGCTTTTCAATATCTCGAGTCCAGCGTTGTTGTTCAATTAAGCCAACAACCACTTGAGTTTCGGGAGCAAAAAGTAAGGTCGAGTGTATGAACATAGCTCGATTTCGATTGCCTTGATTGGAGTGCCCAAGTTCATCTTGTATGCTGCGATGGGAGTAACTTAGAGAAGTCGTATCTTCTAATGCAAGAAGTGTTTGTTGCTCTAAAGCCTCTTGCGCTGTGACATGAAAGCCCGCTTCAGCGATATCTTCTGCTTTGATTTGCTCATTACGAATAAAGCGATAAGCCCCTTCCATATCAGCAGGGGAGATGATGAGTTTCGAGACCGGTACGCCAGGTTGCTCGGCCAGAGAGGCTGCTAGGGCAACGAGTCTTTGAGTACGTCTTGGGTCATTGAGGTGAGCTTGACCAAATTGCTTTTGTGCCCAGAGGGTTGGTTCTATATAAGTCATTCTAATCATCCTTGTTATTGCTTAGATGATCAGATCATGAAACATAAAATTAGTTCAAAAAAATCCCCAAGCAGAGGCTTGGGGATTTGTGTATAAGAGACAGACCCTAACCCTCCCCTTGAAGGGGAGGGAATTAGTTTTGTGAGCGTTGAGAGTAAGCCATTTATGATGATCGACGTGGTTTGCTGAAACAGTTTTTGTCCAAAAATGAGCTAAAAATTGATCACTATTTATTGTCATTTCATCAACCTTAGTAGTAACGAACCTCAAAAATGATCAAACTATTATTGCTCTCCGATAATCGCGTTAACCTCAGTTAAATAACGATACAAAAAAGGTCGCTCCTTATGGGCGACCTTTGCAATATAGGGTTTTGAAGCGAGAATGAGTCATCACTTCATCACTTCATCACTTCATCACTTCATCACTTCATCACTTGAAATAGCAATTACTCTTCTTCAGGGTCCGCTTTCGTTTCGGCGCTAAATTCCAACACTTGGTTGTCGATTAAGCGTACTTTACCCAGAAATGCAGATACTAAGATCACCGCTTGTGTGGTCTCATTCGAGATCAGTTGCAGCGTTTTGGCATCGCGAATAAACAGCTCATCAGGTTGTAGCCCAGCAGCACGCAATTGGTCACTGGCATCTTCAATGATCGACGCGTAATCGTCGCGGCCACCACGCAGTGCACTGCTTATCCAACGCATGGTGCGAGCAAGGACAGGAGCACGTTGGCGTTCATCTAACGTCAGCAGCCCGTTACGTGAACTCATCGCCAAGCCATCCATTTCACGGACGGTAGGGACGCCGACAATCTCGATATCCATACAAAGATCGCTGACCATTTGGCGGATCACCGCTAACTGTTGAAAATCTTTTTCACCAAAACAGGCAACATTCGGCTGCACTATGTTGAACAGCTTAGCGACTATGGTTGCAACGCCACGGAAATGCCCTGGTCTTGATGCGCCTTCGAGCATATGAGAAAGCCCCGGTACTTCAACAAAGGTCTGTTTTTCTAATCCTTGCGGATACATTATTTCTGGGGTTGGGGTAAAGACCAAATCAACCGCTTCCGCGTTGAGTTTGCTTAAGTCTTCATCCAGTGTTCTCGGGTAGTTATTTAAGTCATCCGCGCGGTCAAATTGCATCGGGTTAACAAAAATACTGACCACGACCACATTGCCCTCTTCACGTGCTTTACGCACTAGGGTTAAGTGGCCTTCATGTAAATTGCCCATGGTCGGCACAAAAGCGACTCGGCGGCCTTCACGCTTATACTGTTTGATCTGCTCGCGAAGAGCTGAAATGTCAGCAAAAGTTTGCATGAATATCTCCTTTAGGCGATGGTATGAGCGTCATCAGGGAAAGCGGCACTTTCTACATCTGCGATGTATTTTGCAACGGCTTTACGCATATCCCCTGTTTCAGCAAGGAAGTTTTTCGAAAATTTTGGCATGTAATTCGCCGAAATTCCGAACATATCGTGCATTACTAGAATTTGTCCATCGGTCACGTTACCTGCGCCAATGCCAATCACTGGCACATCAAGCACTTCGGTAATTCGCGCTGCTAGGCTGGCCGGTACACACTCTAATAACACAATTTGTGCGCCCGCTTCTTGGAGCGCCAACGCGTCTTTGACCATTCGGTCTGCTTTTTCTTGGTCGCGGCCTTGGACTTTATAGCCACCAAAAATATTGACCGATTGTGGTGTTAAACCAAGGTGTGCGCAAACCGGAACCGCGCGTTCAGTCAGCATTTTCACCGTCTCGACCAGCCAATCACCACCTTCGATTTTGACCATATTTGCACCCGCTTGCATCAATTTAGCGGCGCTTTCACAGGCTTGTTGTGGTGTGGCGTAGCTCATAAAAGGCATATCAGCCATCAATAAACAGTTAGGGCTACCGGCACGCACGCTGCGTGTGTGGTAGGCAATCTCTTCAACGGTGACGGGTAGGGTATCTGTGTGACCTTGTAGCACCATACCCAGAGAATCGCCCACTAATAATACAGGCATCTCTTGGCTTTCAAAAAGCTGAGCAAAGCTTGCGTCATACGCGGTGACGGTTGCAAATTTACGACCTTGTTGTTTCCATTGGATCAGATCGTTTATGGTGATTTTTTTCATTAAATGTCCTTACGAGGCGCTGGCGAGTGCCAAATACCGAGCCCGTTACGTTCGACGAGCGGTAACAATTGATTGAGCTCAGTCCCATCAGGGAGTTGTAAACTTGGTGCGATTTCGGCGAGCGGGTAGAGCACGAATTCACGTACTTTCATTCCGTAGTGAGGAATGGTCAATCGCTCGGAATCGATCACCTCATTGCCGTAAAGAAGAATATCCAGATCGAGCGTTCTTGGCCCCCAACGTTCTTCTTTGCGAACTCGCCCTTGCTCTAACTCGATATTTTGTGTGCAATCGAGCAGCTCAAGTGGCGTTAAATCGGTTTCTATCGCAACCACCGCATTGATGTAATCGGGCTGGTTTTGTGGCCCCATCGGTGTA
This sequence comes from Vibrio sp. V23_P3S9T160, assembly GCF_963886625.1. Taxonomy (NCBI): domain Bacteria; kingdom Pseudomonadati; phylum Pseudomonadota; class Gammaproteobacteria; order Vibrionales; family Vibrionaceae; genus Vibrio; species Vibrio sp. V23_P3S9T160. The sequence continues at coordinate 124,230 of NZ_CAWPDB010000105.1, read as the reverse complement.
CTACTGTACAAGGATGAGGCGCTTAAAAATCGAGAGTGTGGCAAACATTTCAAGGCTTCAATGGCCTGCTTAGCTTGCGCGATTGGGTCGCCTAAATTACTGCCAACAGCAATATAAACGAGAATCATGATTCTGGGCGGCTCTTTTTATTACGTGGGCTTCTGCGGCGGCGTACATTCGGCTTGTTACTTGCGCCACTTTCCAAATCATTTGCCATCGCTTGGCGCATATCCCGCCCGGCGCTTTCAAACGTTGTCCACCAGTCAGCCAGCTTCTTCGTTTCTCCGCCTTCGATCTCGCCACGCATTTGTAGAAAATCAAAACCCGCTCGGAATTTGTTGAGCTCCATAAGGCGGAAGGCGCGTTTCCCATTGCGACGTGGTAAGCGCAACTGCAATTGCCAAATTTCGCGAATTGTCGCGGTATGACGACGAGGTATGGCAAGGGTTTTCACCACTTGGTCAAGGATGAGGTTACTCGCTTCCATGACGGCGTCGTAATAGGCGAAATTACGCTGCTGCATTAACGCATCAGCCAGTTTCACCGTCGGGTACCAGAACATGGCAGCAAACATGAAGGCTGGGTTGATGCGTTTACCTTCTTCAATACGCAGGTCGGTTGAATCTAAGACCAGATCCAACATCTGTTCTGTGTGCGAGTCGTAGTCTGGAGTGAACTCTTGAGCTATCACAGGGAACAACTGCTGGAACAGGTTGTACTCACGCATTAAGTGGTAGGTTTCTAAACCGTGGCCGGTTTGCAGCATCTTTAGCGATTCTTCGTACAAACGTGCCGCAGGAATATCTTGCAGTAAAGGAGCAAGATGTTCGATTGGGTCGGCAGTCTCTTCTTCGATATCGAAATCGAGCTTGGCCGCAAAACGAATCGCACGCAACATGCGCACTGGGTCTTCACGGTAGCGCGTTTCAGGATCGCCAATTAAGCGGATGAGCTTATCTTCTAAGTCGTCCATGCCGCCAGCATAATCATGAATGCTGTAATCACCGATGTTGTAATACATGGCGTTAATCGTGAAGTCCCGGCGTTCTGCATCTTCATCAATGGTGCCGTAGACGTTATCACGCAGCAGCATACCCGCTTCAGATTGTGCTGAGACGTTTTGGCTCGGCTCTTGATGGTGTCCACGGAAAGTCGCCACTTCTACCACGTCGCGGCCAAACATGATGTGCGCTAAGCGAAAGCGACGGCCGATCAAGCGGCAGTTGCGAAACTGTTGGCGTATTTGCTCTGGTGTTGCATTAGTGGCGATATCAAAATCTTTTGGTGTCTCACCTAATAGTAGGTCGCGTACTCCACCACCGACTAAATAGGCGTCAAAACCTGCGCCATGAAGTCGGTATAGCACCTTGAGCGCATTATCGCTGATTTGCTTGCGCGAAATATTGTGTTCATCACGAGTGATAATATTTAGAGCTAAGTCTTGGTAAACGCGATTTTCGCGTGGTGTATAGTCGTTTTTATTCATGTGCATCTGGCAATAATTGGTTTTTGCCAACCTTGCTTTTGTTATTTAAAGTGCCCGTTCGGGACGATTTTGCGGCTAATCATAGCGTAAGGATAGCCTTTTGAGAATCACGGTGTGATCTCGGTCTCCCGAGGGAGTTGTTCAACGTGCCAATTCTGACTGCCCCAAAAGATAATTTCATCGATGGAAGCGTCGCTAATCTCTTGTTTTATCTCAAACCCTAAAAAGCGCATTGCCTTAAGCAAAGTAGGTTTAGGATTTTGAATATCAATGGCAGTGGCATGATTCTGTTTGGATAATTTATTGCCATTACCATCCATCGCGAGCGGCAAGTGAAGGTAGCTTACCGGAGTTTTATGTAAGCAATGATACAAGCTGATTTGTCGTCCTGTTGGTTCAATTAAATCGGCTCCCCGCACCACTTCCGTCACTCCTTGATCGATATCATCGAGCACTACGGCAAGATTATAAGCAAATAAACCGTCACGTCGCTTAATGATGAAGTCTTCCTGTGCTAATGCTTTTGGAATGTGAATTTCGCCATGTTTTTGGTCGAAAAATGACTCTACCGGTGTATCAACACGCAACCTAACCGCGCAATCTTCGGTTAATGTTGGTTTTTTATAGCGGCATGTACCGGGATAAAAGCCACCCATCTGTTTAATTTGTTTACGCGTGCAATCACAATAATAGGCTTGCCCTGATTCAAGCCAAGCCTCAATTTGATCTTGGTATAAAGTGTGGCGCTGGCTTTGATAAACCACCTCGTCATCCCAATGCAAACCATAGGCTTCGATGGCTTGAAGTATCAGGGTGGAGGCTCCTGGCATTTCTCTTGGCGGATCTAAATCTTCGATGCGAACCAACCACTTACCTTGCTGTGATTTTGCTTGAAAGTAGCTGCCAAGTGCAGCGATCAAAGAACCAAAATGAAGTGGGCCTGAAGGTGATGGGGCAAATCGGCCAATATAGTGCATTGCGATTCATCCAAGTTACAAGTTATTTGGGTATCGAGTGAAAACAAAAAGGGAGCTTTAGCTCCCTTTTTTAACACAAACAAAAGGTAAGATTAACCTTGCATCTGTTTTTCTTTAAGTTCGGCTAGCGTTTTGCAGTCAATGCAAAGGTCCGCCGTTGGTCGAGCTTCTAAGCGACGAACGCCGATTTCCACGCCACAAGATTCACAAAAACCAAAATCATCTTCTTCAATTTTGCTTAATGTTTTTTCAATTTTCTTGATCAAGCGACGTTCACGGTCACGGTTACGCAATTCCAAGCTGAATTCTTCTTCTTGAGAAGCGCGATCAACGGGATCGGGAAAGTTTGCGGCTTCATCTTGCATATGGTGAACGGTACGCTCAACTTCTTCACGAAGTTGGTTGCGCCAAGCACTTAAAATTTTTGTAAAGTGAGCTATTTGCTCAGGTGACATATACTCTTCACCTGGCTTTTCCTGATACGGCTCAACACCTGCAATGGCTAGGATGCCTATCGCTTTTTTCTTTAATTCCGGCATGCAGCATCTCCTACTAACACCTAGTCAACTGCGCGAGCAGCTAATTTTAGGCGGGTATCTATAGCAAAAAGATCTATAGGAGGCAAACACTCAATCGTAAACTTATTGTCAATGTGAAGGCGCCATCAATTTTTTGTCACTAATGGGCGAATTCTACAGTGTTAACGAGCTTGATTTCATTCCTTGAAAGTACAGCCTTGTAGCACAGTACTTCCACCCCTTCTTTTTGCGCTTGTTTCAATAATAGTGAATAGTTTGCGTCTATATGGAGTGCAGGCGAGACTTTTTCAATCCCTGAATGCAAAACAGCAAACAAAAGTACTGCTCTGCTTCCACTTTTTGCCATTTCCGTTAATTCACGCAAATGCTTTTGTCCACGCGTTGTAACGGCATCGGGGAAATAGCCTTGTCCTGAATTGCAGGCGACATCGTCGTGTGGAGAGTAACGCTCATCCAATAAGGTGACGCTTTTCACTTCTATATAGCACGTCGGTTTAGAGGGTGATTTGAGCAAGATATCAATTCGGCTATTTTCTTGGCCGTAGCGCACTTCAGTTTGTAATTGCTCATACCCTTGCAGCTCTTTGATGATGCCGTTTTGAATCGCTTCTACTGCCAACGTATTCGCCCGAGCCGTGTTGACGCAAATGCAGTGGCCTTGCTGGGTTTCAGTTAGCTCCCAACTTTGTGGGTATTTACGCTTAGGGTTGTCTGAGGTGGAGAACCAGACACGATTACCCGCCTCGGCGCAGCCCGTCATCGCGCCAGTATTGGCGCAGTGAATAGTCTCTTGCTGACCATCGGCAAACTCAATGTCGGCCAAAAAACGCTTGTAGCGTTTGAGTAAGGTCGCGGATCGAAGTGGAGGATTGAACTGCATTTATCTACTGTTTTTATGTACAATGTTGCCGCCATTTAACCATAAGGATTGCACATTGTCACAATTGCCCATTCAAGCTGTGATGCCCGAGCTGCTGGCGGGAGTACAAGCTCACCCACAGATGATTGTCAAAGCCGCTCCCGGCGCGGGTAAGTCGACCCATTTCCCGTTACAGCTATTAAAAGCGCAATTATTCACGGGTAAGATCATCATGCTTGAACCGCGTCGTTTGGCGGCGCGCAGTATTGCTTGCTATTTAGCACAGCAATTAGGTGAGAGTGTTGGGCAAACCGTCGGCTATCGTATGCGTGGTGAGAGTAAAGTCAGCGCAGCGACGCAGCTTGAAATTGTGACAGAAGGGATCATGACACGTATGATTCAAACCGATCCTGAGCTAAGCGGCATCGATCTCTTGATCTTCGATGAGTATCACGAGCGGAGTATTCACGCGGATACGGCTCTCGCATTAAGTTTGGAAGTGCAATCAGCGCTGCGAGAAGATCTTAAAATCGTCGTAATGTCGGCAACCTTAGATCAATTGGCATTACAGTCATTATTACCCCAAGCGCTTTATGTGCAATCTGAAGGTCGTGCTTATCCAGTTGAAGTGCGCTATGCACCGCTGCGAGCCAATGATTATCTTGTGCCGACGATGAGCAAACAGATTGAAGGCTTGATGCGAGCTGAAAGTGGCTCTCTGCTGGCTTTTTTACCTGGCGTTTCAGCCATTAAACAGCTTGAACAGCAGCTCGCACACTTAGCCGATGAGTTTGATATTTGTCCTTTATACGGGCAGTTGAATCTACAAGCGCAGCAAAAAGCGATTGCGCCTGCAGTAGCAGGCAAACGGAAAATTGTGCTAGCGACCAATATTGCCGAAACATCGCTGACCATTGAGGGGATACGCTTAGTCGTGGATGCAGGGCTAGAGCGGATAGCGAAGTTTGATCTTAAAACGGGCATCACTCGTTTAGAGCAAGTGAAAATTGCCCAATCATCGGCGCAGCAACGCACGGGGCGCGCCGGACGCCTAGAACCTGGTATCTGTTTGCGCCTTTACAGCGAAGCACAATATAAGCAGCAACCCCAAGTGCCGAGCGCGGAAATATTGCACAGTGACTTAGCGCCTTTGGCGATGGAGCTTGCGCAGTGGGGTGTGGTGTCGGTCAACGATTTGCCTTGGTTGGATGCACCACCAGCAGCAGCGATGCAGCAAGCTTGGAGTCTATTGCATACGCTTGGTTTGATGGACAGCAAACAGCAGCTCAGCGCATTGGGTAAAAAAGCGCAGTCACTCGGTGTGGAACCAAGGCTGGTAAGTATGCTGCTCAAAGCCCATGAAACGAGTGATTCAATGCTAAATACGGCGCTCGCTGTGACCGCGTTATTGGAAGAGCCTGAGCGGAATGTGCTGGATTTACAACATAGCTTAATGCGTTGGCAGCAAGCGACTCACCCTAAGACACAAAACCTACATCAGCGTGCCACGACGCTTGCGCGCGCACTCGGTGGCCAATTTCAGCTAACACAAGTGGATGAATCATTGTTGGCGTTAGTGCTGAGTTTGGCTTTTCCCGATCGCATTGCCCAGCGTCGCAGCGAGTCGCAACGGGGGCAGTTTTTATTGGCGAATGGTCACGGTGCGCAAATGCGTGACGATGAACGCCTCGCGGGCGCGCACTATTTAGTGGTGGTGGATTTAATGCGCAGCGGCTCACAAGCGAGCCAAATCTTTGTTGCGACAGAGTTGGATATTGATTCACTGCAAGCCCATTTTCCAGAGCTATTTAGTACACAAGAACGAGTCGATTGGGATGAGAAAGCAGGGAAACTGTGCGCGGAAAGGCTAACCCTGTGCGGTAAATTGGTCATTGAGCGTGAAGCACTGCAAGAGCCTGCTCATGAAAAAATGACGCAAGCCTTGCTCAATTATGTCCGTCGCAAGGGGTTATCGGTATTACAGTGGAGCGAAGCGGCGAGCGCTTTATTAACGCGCATGCGTTGCGCTGCGAAATGGCTACCGGAAGCGGCGTGGCCTGCTGTCGAGGAACAAGCGCTGCTTGATGATCTTGAAATTTGGTTAGCCCCCTATTTAGTCGGAGTAAAATCGGTCAAAGCGTTAGCGAAAGTACCGCTTTTTGATGCGCTCAATGCCTATTTAGGTTGGCCATTAAACCAAGAGATTGATCGCTGGCTTCCAACTCACCACCTGCTACCCACAGGCAATCGAGCCGCCATTCGTTATCAACTGGGCGCGGAGCCGATGCTGTCGGTCCGTATGCAGGAGATGTTTGGCGAGCAAGATTCCCCTACCATCGCTCAAGGGCGCAAAAAAGTGGTGATGGAACTGCTCTCACCTGCGCAGCGGCCTTTGCAAGTAACTCAAGATCTCGCCGGTTTCTGGCAGGGCGCTTATAAAGAAGTACAAAAAGAGATGAAAGGGCGTTACCCAAAACACGTTTGGCCTGATGATCCTGCCAACCACATAGCGACGACGAAAACTAAGCGGCAATTAGCACAATGACAACCCAGAAAAAGCCTACGGGCACTCAAAAAAATAGCGTAAAAAAACCTTCACGTCGCCCGGCTAAGAAGCCTTCACCGCCACGCAAAGCATGGTGGAAAATTGTGTGGGGTATTGGCTGGAAACTGAGCCTTGCACTGGCCGCGGTGCTGTTGTTTGTTGGTATTTACCTAAATAGCGTGGTCAAACAACGCTTCGAAGGCCAGCTTTTTGATTTACCGACCGTCGTGTATGCGCGCATTTTGAATTTAGCACCCGGTGATAACATCCCGCTGCAAGAGCTGCGCAATGAGCTTGATGTACTCAACTATCGCAAAGTGAACCAGCCACGCTATGCTGGCGAGTACTCTTCATCATCAAGCAAAATTGAGATCATCCGCCGCCCTTTTGAGTTTGCCGATGGCCCTGAGCCTGACCGCCATGTGATGCTCCATTTTAATGACAGCGGTTTAGTCCGTATCCAATCTCTTGAGCAAAAAGGGGATTTAGGTTACTTGCGTATTGAGCCAAAAATGCTCGGCATGCTTGAAAAAGGCAACGATGAGCAGCGGCTATTTTTACGTCGTGATCAGTTTCCTGAAGTGATGGTGGATGCGTTGCTTGCGACCGAGGATCGCTATTTTTATCAACATGATGGCATCTCTCCATTTGCGATTGCCCGTGCTTTAGTGGCCAACATTAAGGCTGGGCGCACCGTGCAAGGCGGCAGCACGTTAACTCAGCAGCTGGCAAAAAATATTTTCTTATCTAGCGATCGAACCTTATGGCGTAAAGTGCGTGAAGCTTATATGGCGCTCATTATCGACTATCGCTACAGTAAAGATCGCATTTTAGAAGCCTACCTAAATGAGGTCTATTTAGGGCAAAGTGGCGGTGAGGCGATTCACGGTTTCGGCCTCGCCTCACGGCTTTATTTCGGTCAACCATTGCAAGAATTGCGCATTGATCAATTAGCGTTGTTGGTGGGCATGGTTAAAGGGCCTTCTTATTATAACCCTGCGCGTTACCCTGAACGTGCTAAAGAGCGTCGTGACTTGGTTTTAAAGCTGATGATGCAGCAAGATATTTTGACGGCCAAACAGTTTGAACAAGCGGCAAGTCGACCGTTAGATGTGCAAAAGCATCCTCACATTGCCAGCCGACAGCCAGCGTATTTTCAGCAGTTAAAAATAGAACTGAAAGAGAAAGTGGGTGAGACCTTCAAAGCGGATACCGGCTTACGCGTCTTCACCTCGCTCGATCCTGTTTCGCAAGCCAAATTGGAGCTGGCGATTGATCGACAAATTCCAGTGCTTTCCAAAACGGCGGGGAAAAACTTAGAAGCCGCAGCGATCGCTGTTGATCGAACCAGTGGTGAGATCCGTGCCATGGTTGGCGGTAAACAGACCGGTTATGACGGCTTTAACCGCGCTTTAAATGCAAGCCGTCCTATCGGCTCGTTAGTCAAACCAGCGGTCTATCTCACCGCACTCGCACAGCCAGATAAATACAACTTAGCCAGCACGCTTATCGATAAACCCATCACACTCAAAGGGAACAAAGGTGAAGTGTGGTCACCGCGCAACTTTGATCGTCAGTTCCGTGGTGAAGTGCCGCTGTATCTCGCGTTAGCCAAATCACTTAATGTGCCTACGGTACAATTGGGCATGCAGCTTGGGATTGAACAAGTTTCTGACACTTTGGTGCGGCTCGGTGTCAACAAAGAGGAGATCCGTCCTGTACTGTCGATGTTTCTTGGCGCGTTCTCTCTGACGCCTTATCAAGTGGCGCAGATGTACCAAACCTTAACCAACTCGGGTAAAAAAGCGCCCTTATCGGCGCTGCGCTCGGTACTGGATTTAGAGGGCAATGTGCTCTATCAATCAATTCCCAAAGTATCCCAAGCCGTTGAGCAGCAAGCGGCGTGGCTTACAACTTATGCGATGAAGCGAGGAGTACTTGAAGGGACCGGGCGCTATCTCAATAACCAGTTCGCTTGGGCGGCATTGGCGGGGAAAACTGGTACCACTAACGATAGCCGCGACAGTTGGTTTGTCGGGGTGGATGGTCGTGAAGTCACCACGGTTTGGCTTGGCCGCGATGATAATCAGCCGATCAAACTTACGGGTTCGAGTGGTGCATTACGGGTGTACGCGGAATATTTACAACATCGGATCCCAGAAAAATTACTTCTTCCTTGGCCGCAAGGCATTACCACGATTGGCTTTAAAACCAGTGCCGAGGGTGAATTAGTCCAAGATTGTCACAACGAATTTAAACTGCCCATGTGGGATAAAAACGGCGCATTGAAACAGAGCTGTGATAAACAACCAGGACAATGGTTAAAAAATCTCTTTCAGTGGTAGCTGGGGGAGTTTATATTAAATTGATTTCAAAGGGATTTAAGGAAGAGTCGTGAAACAGTTTTTAAGTAACTTATTGTTCTTGGTATTCATGTTTCCTGCGACTTTCGCGGTGGCTGATGAGCCACAAGCTGAAAAACCTATGCTCGACCGTGCTGCGCGCCCCAAAGTTGCCGTCGTTCTTGCGGGAGGAGGAGCAAAAGGTGCAGCGCACATTGGCGTTCTCAAAGCGCTGGAAGAGATGCGCATCCCCGTTGATTTCATTACTGGTACCAGCATGGGCGCTTATGTGGGCGGCCTCTATGCCAGTGGTATGAGCGCTGATGAAATTGAAAGTTTAATTTACAGCGTAGATTGGAATGAAGGTTATCGTGACCGGGTCAACCGTAGCCAACGTCGTGTTCGGGATAAAGAGTACGAAGACCGCTATCAACTGACCACCGACCTTGGACTGCGTTGGGGGGAGATCCGCGCACCACGCGGTGTGGTGCAAGGGCAGAATATGTTGCGTATTTTGCGAGAAACGTCGGGCAATCTCTCTGAATTTCAGTCCTTTGATCAACTGCCCATTCCTTATCGCGCGGTAGCCACTGATATCATTGCTCTTGAGGAAGTAGTGCTGGATCGTGGCTATTTAGTGGATGCGATGATGGCTAGTATGTCAGTACCCGGAGCACTACCACCTTACGAAGTTAATGGTCGTTGGTTAGTCGATGGCGGTGTGACCAATAACATGCCTGTTGATGTTGCACGTGCCTTAGGGGCTGATATTGTTATCGCGATAGATATCAGTACCGATTACAAAAACCAAGAAGCTTTTACCACCTTTTTGACGGTAGCCGATCAGCTTTCCAACTATCTCGTACAAAGAAGCACTCAAAAACAAGCACGTTTATTGAATGAGCAAGATGTATTTTTACGCCCTGATGTCGGCAGTATGGAAACCACTGAATTTGATAAAATGCCTACGGCTTATAGGAAAGGGTACGATATCGCAATGGCGAACCAATCGGTATTGGCTTCGTTGTCATTATCGAGTGCTAGTTATCAACGTTATGTGGAAGCAAAACAAGCTCGCCGCAGGGCTTTAATTTATGGCGATGATGTAAAGGTTGATGAAATCGTACTCAACAACCGCAGTCATTACAGCGATCAATTGTTAAAAAACCGTTTACATTTAAAGACAGGACAACCGCTATCAACCGAGCAGATTGAAGCGACGGTCGAAAATCTCTATGCATTGGATCGCTTTGAGTTAGTGACCTATGAATACCGAGAATTTGAAGGAAAGAACCAACTGGTCATCGATGTAAAAGAGAAATCTTGGGGGCCAAATTACCTCAATTTTCGCTTTTTCTTAGAAGATGATTTTCATACGGATAGTCAATATGCGCTGGGTATCTCTTCCAATTTCACTAACTTAAATTCGTTTGGTTCTGAATTACGTTTCAATCTAGAAATGGGTACCGATAAGATCATCGAAGCGGAGCTTTTTTCTCCTCTTTTTTCTGGACAAAAAGCGTTTACCTCAGCTTTGATTTCGTTTAGCAATGATAAACGTAATAAGCCAATGCAAGGGTTTGATGACACCAGTCTAGAAGCCAGTAAAGATTATTTGCCGATCAGCTATTTAGAATGGATTGGAGAATTGTCGCTTGGTTATCAAGATAAATTATGGCGAGAGTTTAAGTTAGGGATCCGCTATACCGATGGGGAGGCTGAAGTGTCAAATTGGCCATCCATGGGAAATATGGATTACACCCGTGCTGGTGTGTTTGCTAACTACCGCATTGATACCTTAGATGACTTCAGCTTGCCTACCCGCGGTGTTTATCTTGATCTTGAGTATCTTGCATCGCACGATAAAGTTTCTGGTGTCTCTTCCGATCTTGAATCAAACGATACCGTGTATGAATTTTCCGGTGAACTGATCGCCGCTTACAGCTTTGGTCGCCATACTTTGGTCGGTAATCTTGATTACGGTGTGGTACAAAGTAAAAATTCCAGTGAACCGATAAACCCTAAATCGATTGGTGGTTTCTTAAATTTATCGGGTATCCCTCGTAACAGCTTAATTGGCCAGAACAAAGCGTTCACCAGTTTAGTGTATCGTTATCGCTGGTTTGATAATGACTTTGGCCTGTTCAGTTCCCCATTTTATGTCGGTGCATCAATAGAATACGGCGGTGTATGGTCTGATCCTGATCTAAGCTTTGATACCGCCCCATTATACGGCGCGGGATCGGTGTTTGCTGGTGTTGATTCGCCGATTGGACCGATTATGTTTGCTTATGGTCGAACCGAAGATAATTTTGATTCGATATACTTGAGTATTGGCACTACCTTTTAGCGAGAATTGAGCTGAAAAGTGGGCGGTAAGTGACTCAAAAATCATAGAACTTTAGTCTTAAGTTGCTATGTTGGTCAAAATGATAAGATTTTAATTTAAAGTTAAATTTGCTATTCTTCGTCCCACAGTTTGGCCTCTCTGCCGCTGATTACATAAAAATATCTGGCAATGGAGAGCCAAGTTTCCAAGGATGTTTGCCCATCATGTCAATAATAATGGGGTAAACCGCAATGAGAGGAAAAAGTCGTGCTTGAAGCCTACCGTAAACACGTCGTAGAGCGTGCTGCCGAAGGAGTTGTTCCTAGACCCCTAAATGCTGAACAAGTCGCAGGACTTGTTGAACTGTTGAAAAATCCCCCTCAAGGTGAAGAAGCGTTCATGCTTGATCTCCTTGAAAATCGAATTCCTCCCGGTGTGGATGAGGCCGCTTATGTTAAAGCGGGCTTTTTAACCGCCATCACTAAAGGTGAGGTCTCTTCACCGTTAGTGAGCCGCGCAAAAGCTGCGCAACTACTCGGAACTATGCAAGGCGGTTATAACATCGAGCCGCTAGTCTCATTGCTTGATGATGCTGAGCTGGCACCGATTGCGGCTGATGCACTATCGCGTACTCTACTGATGTTTGATGCGTTCTATGACGTTGAAGAGAAAGCAAAAGCGGGTAATGCACATGCACAAAAAGTGCTGCAATCATGGGCAGACGCGGAATGGTTCCTTTCAAAACCGGCGCTTCAAGAGAAGATCACGCTGACCGTATTTAAAGTTACTGGCGAAACCAACACTGATGATTTGTCACCAGCGCCAGATGCATGGTCACGCCCAGATATTCCAGTGCATGCACTGGCTATGTTGAAAAATGAACGTGAAGGCATCCAACCCGATAAAGCAGGCAGCATTGGCCCTATCACTCAAATCGAAGCTCTAAAAGAGAAAGGCCATCAGCTAGTCTATGTGGGTGATGTGGTCGGTACAGGCTCGTCTCGTAAATCCGCGACTAACTCTGTTTTGTGGTTTATGGGTGACGACATCCCATTTGTGCCTAATAAACGCGCGGGTGGCTACGTGCTCGGCGGTAAAATTGCACCTATCTTCTTCAACACCATGGAAGATGCTGGCGCGTTGCCGATTGAAGTTGACGTTACCAAACTCAACATGGGTGATGTGATTGATGTTTACCCATTTGAAGGCAAAGTGTGCAACCACGACACTGGCGAAGTACTTGCTACGTTCAAGCTTAAAACCGATGTATTGATTGATGAAGTGCGCGCTGGCGGCCGTATTCCACTGATCGTTGGTCGTGGTTTAACGGATAAAGCACGCGAAGCACTAGGCTTAGAAGCGTCAACAGTATTTCGTCGCCCAGTTGCAGTGGCTGATACAGGCAAAGGTTATACACTGGCTCAGAAAATGGTCGGTAAAGCATGCGGCGTGACGGGTGTTCGTCCTGGGACTTACTGCGAACCTAAAATGACCACGGTTGGATCGCAAGATACCACTGGCCCGATGACACGTGATGAATTGAAAGATTTGGCGTGTCTTGGGTTCTCCGCTGACTTAGTCATGCAATCTTTCTGTCATACCTCGGCTTATCCAAAGCCTGTCGATGTGAATACCCACCATACCTTGCCTGATTTCATCATGAACCGTGGCGGTGTTTCACTGCGTCCGGGTGATGGCGTTATTCACTCATGGCTAAACCGTATGTTGTTACCTGATACCGTCGGTACTGGTGGTGACTCGCATACACGCTTCCCGCTTGGCATTTCATTCCCAGCTGGTTCTGGCTTGGTTGCTTTTGCGGCCGCAACGGGTGTGATGCCACTGGATATGCCAGAATCTGTCTTGGTGCGTTTCAAAGGTGAAATGCAGCCGGGCATCACGCTGCGCGATCTAGTGCACGCGATTCCTTATTACGGGATTAAGCAAGGTCTGCTCACGGTGGCGAAAGCGGGGAAAATTAACGAATTCTCTGGCCGTGTGCTAGAAATCGAAGGGGTTGAGCACTTAACGGTTGAGCAAGCGTTTGAACTTTCTGATGCCTCGGCAGAACGTAGTGCGGCAGGTTGTACGGTTAAATTGTCACAAGCCTCAATTGAAGAGTACCTCAACTCTAACATCACTATGTTGAAGTGGATGATCGCCGAAGGTTATGGTGACCGCCGTACTATTGAGCGTCGCATTACGGCGATGGAAGCGTGGCTAGCCAATCCTGAGTTGATGCAAGCGGATAGTGATGCAGAATACGCACATGTGATTGAGATTGATCTTGCTGAGATTAAAGAGCCGATTTTATGTGCGCCAAATGACCCAGACGATGCGCGCTTACTTTCTGATGTACAAGGTACGCCTATTGATGAAGTCTTCATCGGTTCTTGTATGACCAACATTGGTCACTTCCGTGCGGCAGGTAAATTGCTTGAGAAGTTCAATGGTCAGTTAGACACACGTTTGTGGGTTGCGCCACCGACTAAGATGGACAAAGATCAGCTTATCGAAGAGGGCTATTACGGCATCTTTGGTCGCGCTGGGGTACGTATTGAAACTCCAGGATGTTCGTTATGCATGGGTAACCAAGCGCGTGTTGCCGATAAAGCGACCGTTATGTCGACTTCGACTCGTAACTTCCCGAACCGTTTAGGGACCGGCGCGAATGTTTACCTTGCTTCGGCAGAGCTGTCGGCCGTGGGTGCCATTTTAGGCCGCATTCCGACACTGGAAGAGTATCTAGAGTACGCGAAGCAGATCAACGCAACTGCAGCTGACACCTATCGCTACCTCAACTTCCATCGTATGGCGCAATACACTAAAAAAGCGGACAGTGTGATTGTCCAGCAAGCGGTGTAAGAGCTATCCAAGCTAACCTCCTAATAAAAAAGCCACCGATTCGGTGGCTTTTTACCATTCTAGCTTCTCACTCAATGCTGAAATAGCATTAGATTAAGTTCGATCTGTGGCTGCATCCGCCAACAATGACTTGACCCATAATTTATAACGTTGTTCTGTCAATGGAGTTAAAATGAGTGTGAACGTCATATGGTATTCAGCGAAATAGTTATTGCCTGTAAGACAAGCTAAAAACATACGCGACATTACGCGCGGTCATTTCTACATTTTGCGCCGCTTCGGCAAGGGCTGTAGGCAAGTCGACCGAGCGTGGAACGACACTGAATACCGCATCAATGCCATGTGGGTGAACAACGGCGCAGTCTGCTGACAAGCAGCCTGCAATGCCGATCACTGGCACGGAAAAAAGTTTGGCAGTGCGCGCAACACCGATTGGCGTTTTACCGTGAATGGTTTGGCTATCAATGCGTCCTTCCCCAGTGATGACTAAATCGGCATCCTTGACTACATCGCTAAGGTTCACAGCATCCATCACAATTTCAATGCCCGGACGAAGGCTCGCTCCTAGTAGACCAACCAGCGCCGCACCTAAACCGCCTGCCGCGCCAGCACCCGGCATCTCTTTAACATCACGACCTAATTGCGTTTTGATGATGTTTGCATAATGCGCAAGGTTGGCATCAAGTTGCGCGACCATCTCGGGTGTTGCTCCTTTTTGTGGGCCAAAGACGTGCGAAGCGCCTTGTACGCCGCACAGTGGATTATCGACATCGCAGGCGACCTCCAGTTTGATGTGGGCTAAACGTGGGTCCAGTAGTGTGAGATCAATCGAGGCCAGTTTTGATAATTCACCGCCACCAAAGCCTAATGGATTGCCATCTGAATCAAGCAGTTGGATGCCGAGGGCTTGCGCCATGCCGAGGCCACCATCGTTGGTTGCGCTACCACCAATGCCGATGATGATGTGTTCAACACCTTGATCAAGCACGGTTTTAATCAGCTCACCAGTACCGTAGCTGGTGGTGTTCATTGGGTTGCGTTGCTCTGGCGGCACCAGGTGTAAGCCCGATGCGGCCGCCATCTCAATGATCGCTGTTTTACCATCACCCATTAAGCCATAAAAAGCCTCGACTTGTTCACCTAGCGGCGCCGTTACGGTTGTGGTAACAATCGATCCATTAGTGGCATCAACCAGTGATTGGACCGTCCCTTCGCCGCCATCAGCCATCGGTAACTTAATGTAGTGCGCATCGGGCAACACTTGTTTGAATCCATTCTCTATCGCGGTGGCGACTTCCATTGCCGTTAGGCTCTCTTTATAAGAATCTGGAGCAATAACAATTTTCATTTTTTAACACCTTAACTGCGTTAAACAAACAGACCAAATACGCCAAAAATCATCACAGAAATGAAGGCAATCACTAAACCTACTGCCGATTCATAAGGAATTAAGGTGAGACGCTCACGAATGTCCATATGTACCGCTCCGCCCGTGGCGTGGAAGAAACTACCGTGTGGCATATGATCAAGTACGGTCGCACCTGAATGGATCATGGCAGCTCCTGCCAGCGCAGGTACGCCTAGTTCGAGTATAGTGGAGCTAAAGACGCTGGAGGCAACGGCTGTACCTGCGGTGGTTGAAGCGGTTGCCAGTGACATCATTGCACCTGAGATCGGTGCAAGCAGGTAAGAAGGTAACCCAGAAGCGGTCAGTACTTCGATTAAACCGCCTTTAAGACCTGAATTGGCGATGATGCCGGCTAAAGTACCAGTACCAAGCAGCATAACCGCAACCGGAGCCATGCGTGTTAAACCTGAAACCGCGAAGTGGTTAGTGTCTGCAAATCGTCCCATCACGACCGCACCGACTAATCCGCCTAATGGGAGTGCAATTAAAGGATCCACATTGATGCCAGCGATAGGGCGTAGTGCGAGTAACACAATCGCCACTAATGGTGCGATGATCGCTGAGCTAAAGCGGGGGAGCCTAGAATGATCCACCGCAACGACTTCACTGGCGGAGACTTTACTTCCTTTATTGACTAAACGTTTGGCAATCAAGTAAGCCACAATAAGCCCGCAGATCCCAGGAATAATACCCGCCGCCATTACAGAAGTAAGTGGCACGTTAAACGCGTCGGCTGCGGCAATCGCATTAGGGTTAGGTGACATTACGTTACCCGCTTTACCGCCGCCAATCATCGCTAGCAGAATGGCCGCCTTGGAGAGATCGGCACGGCGAGCGATCGCCAGAGCGATAGGAGATACGGTGATTACTGCCACGTCGACAAACACGCCGACCGCAGTCAAAATTAAGGTTGCTAAGGCCAAGGCAAATAAAGCGCGAGTTTCTCCAACCTTTTTCACTATGGTTTCTGCAATGGAAGTGGCAGCGCCTGATTCAATCAATACACCAGCTAAAATACCTGCTGCAAGAATGCGTAGCACCGCGGTCACAATGCCTTGTGCGCCACCAATCATCAGAGCAACGGTGTCGGTCAGCGATACACCGCCGATCACGCCACCGACCAACGCGCCGATGATCATGCCATAGGCGGGTGGTACTTTTTTTAGAATGAGCGTGATAGCCACGACTAATGCGGCCAGAGCTCCGAGAGTTGAAACTTCAATCATCTTCTATATCCATATTTTTTATCAGTGATTGGCTGCAATATAGGGAGCAAAAATAAAAGAGTCTTCAGTCTATTGCACAGATTACTGGCTTTGACGCGACTGATTAATTGTGCAAATGCACAATTTTATGTTTTTATTTGAAGCAAGATAAAGCCAAATAAAGGTGAGTAATGTCATTTAACTGATTGAATTTTAAAGCGGTTACTTGCTCAATTTTTTCAAGCCTATAGCGCAAGGTATTACGGTGAATATGCAGTGCTTGGCAAGTTTGATGGACATCGCAGTTTTGCTCAAAATAATGGCGGAGGGTTTTAATTAATATTCCCTTAGTGTCATACCGTTCCAGCAGGGTATAGGGTTGGCGTAACTGCTCGCGGCTCCATGGCTCATGCTGTACGCTATTGAGCAGTACAGGTAACTTATCATCTTGATAAAAGAAGACGTCTCCCTGTTTATGGTGGGAGGCTTGCATCGTCAACTTGGCGGTTTGATAAGATTGAGCAAGCCCAGAGAGCGTTGGAAAATAATCACCTAGTGCAATTTTGATGGTGAATTTGCCCTCTTTTTTCACTCGCTTCAACAGTTGATTGACTCGTTTCGTTTCGGCCTCTTGTGACCAACCTTTTTCGGTGAGTGAGATGGGTTTTAAAACCACCACTTCGTTGTGAGAAACTGAAATGATCCCCACCAAATTGTCCCGTTCAGGGTATTCCAGCAGATGCACTAACTGCTGTAAGTGTTCTAGCGATAAGGCGGTATCGTTATCTGGGATCAATTTGACCACGGCAGCGATACGCGGCTGGGAAAGGTCGAGCCCTAATCGTTCGGCGATTGAATTGAGCTGTGTTTCGTTGAGAGTGGCACCTTGAATTAGTTGTAATAGCAGCTCTTCACGGTGGCGCTTATTCCACTGTACTTGTGCCATCAGTGCAGCTTGTTCAACGATAAGCTCCGCCGTCATTTTGACCAGTTCGCCATAACGATGAACCTCCGTTGGGTTACCGGAAATTCCAACCACGCCGATCACCCGTTGTTGGTAAATGATGGGGAAATTGATGCCGGGTTTAACGCCTTTTAGGTAACTGGCGGTGGCATGATCAATTTCAACCACTCGATTTTCATTGATGGCTAAAATCGCCCCTTCGTGTTTCTGGTGTAAACGAGTGGGATCACCTGAGCCAATAATGCGTCCCTTTTCATCCATTACGTTGACTGAATAAGTGATGATCTTCATCGCTCTTTCTACAATCTGGCGTGCGGTGGTTTCTGTGATCTGCATAATCTCAAGTGGTTTCGTTAGCCATAATCACCGATAATAACAAAGTTATCCGTATCCCCAAGCACCAATATCGAGAACCCGATGGACTACGAATTTAAAAAAAACACCCTAGATGGGAGCTATTACTGCTCTTTTTCGATGGGGCACGAAATTATTGGCCGTTGGCTACAAGAGGAGATCAGCAACGATCTTCCCAAAATAGATCAAGTTATTGCGCTAATGGCAGCATCGAAACGTGCATTTAATCAAGAGCAGACGCTTGAGGGGCAGGAGATCAGCGTGATGATTCTTGCCGATGAGGTCACGGTTCAGGCCAATGTTTTGACGCATGGTGAAGCGCTTGATAGTGACAGTGAGTTTGATTTTTACGATTGTGAAAGCACCGCAAGCTGCGGCATCGATGATTTTGCTTTGATGATCAAGCAGTGGTGCGAATTTGTACGTTACTCACCTGCGGACTTCACTTAGCGCTGCACAAAACTGGTGAAGATTAAACACTTCGCTTTATTTGTGGGAAAGGGTTGCACCTCATTTGTGCAACCCTTTTCTTTTTGGCATAAGAAATGGTTGCAAATCTTTTAAAATCATTAAGTTAAAAAGTTGGCACGCAGCTTGGATTGTATTGATCGTAAACAGACTACTGCTTGTGAGAGGATGCAATGAAACTGATCAACGCGATAATTAAACCATTTAAGTTAGACGATGTGCGTGAAGCTTTGGCCGATGTCGGCATCGAAGGGATGACGGTTTCCGAAGTGAAAGGCTTTGGTCGCCAAAAAGGGCACACCGAGCTCTACCGAGGCGCGGAATATCAAGTCGATTTTCTGCCTAAAGTGAAATTAGAAATAGCGACACAAGCTGAAAATGTCGATCGCGTGATAGAGGCGATCATCAAAGCGGCGCACACCGGAAAAATTGGTGACGGAAAAATTTTTGTGTATGACCTCAGCCAAGCTGTGCGTATTCGTACTGGCGAAATGGACAGTGAAGCACTGTAAAGATTCAAAGGATTGGAGATAACCATTATGGAATTAGCAGCAACGGTAACAGAGCTACGTTACGCACTCGATACGTTTTTTTTCTTGATTTCGGGTGCGTTGGTGATGTGGATGGCGGCTGGCTTTGCCATGCTAGAGGCAGGTTTAGTTCGTTCTAAAAACACCACTGAAATTTTAACCAAAAACTTTTGTTTGTACGCGATTGCCTGTACCACGTATTTAGTGGTTGGTTACAACATTATGTATGTTGATAACGCAGAAGCAGGCTGGCTGCCTTCATTCGGCTCCTTGATAGGTAGCCAAGCAGAAGGCGCGGATCACTCCCTTGAATCAGACTTTTTCTTCCAAGTGGTGTTTGTTGCAACCGCGATGTCGGTGGTTTCTGGCGCTGTCGCTGAGCGAATGAAATTGTGGTCGTTCCTTATTTTTTCCGTCATTTTGACCGCATTCATTTACCCAATGGAAGGCTATTGGACTTGGGGCGGTGGCTTTCTTTCTGCTGCCGGTTTCAGTGATTTTGCCGGCTCTGGTATTGTTCACTTAGCGGGTGCATCGGCGGCGCTAGCTGGGGTCATCTTGTTGGGAGCTCGTAAAGGTAAATACGGTAAAAATGGTGAAATTTACCCTATTCCGGGCTCCAACATGCCACTTGCGACTTTGGGTACATTTATCCTGTGGTTTGGCTGGTTTGGTTTTAACGGTGGTTCACAACTAATGCTGTCTGATTTTGAAAACGCGACAGCGGTTGGTCAGATTTTCCTCAACACCAATGCCGCTGCAGCAGCCGGTTCTATCGCGGCTCTATTAGTGTGTAAAACCACTTGGGGTAAAGCGGATTTAACCATGGTACTCAACGGTGCGTTGGCCGGGTTAGTGGCTATTACCGCTGATCCTCTCTCTCCATCACCACTGTATGCGGTAGCGATTGGTGCTGTAGCGGGTGTGTTGGTTGTGTTTAGCATTATTGCCCTTGATAAAGTGAAAATTGACGATCCTGTGGGCGCAATTTCAGTACATGGCGTATGTGGTTTGTTCGGTTTAATGGTTGTGCCAATCAGCAATACTGATGCGACTTTTGGCGCTCAACTACTTGGAGCCGCAGTGATTTTCGCTTGGGTATTTGGTGCAAGCCTTGTGGTTTGGGGCATCCTGAAGGCAACGATAGGCATTCGAGTTTCGGAAGAAGAAGAATTAGAAGGGATGGATATGCACGACTGTGGGGTGGGGGCCTACCCAGAATTCGTGACAATAAAGTAATATTTCCTTACAGATAACCTACCTAAAAACCTGCCGATTAAGGCAGGTTTTTTTATTGATTGAATTGTTTTTCAATCGATCATCAATATAATAACGAAACTGATAAACATTATCATTACCAATTTTAAAGGGAACTAGAAATGAAGAAACTGCTTACTCTGTCTGCGATGGCATGTAGTGTGATGGCTCCGAGCGCGATGGCGGCAGAGGAGGTCAACGTTTACTCATACCGCCAACCATTTTTGATTGAGCCGATGTTTAAAGAGTTCACTCAACAAACGGGCATTAAAGTGAATGTGAAGTTTGCGAAAGAAGGGATTGCTGAGAAATTGGTACAAGAGGGTGAGTACAGCCCTGCTGACGTGATTTTAACCTCAGAATTTAGCCGTCTTTTTGAGTTATCTGAAAAAGGTTTAGTCCAAGCGGTGGATAACAAAACCATTGAAACTAACATTCCTGCCCAATATCGCGATAGCGCAGATGAGTGGTTTGCACTAACAATACGTACCCGTAGCGTCTACTCATCACGCGATCGCGTAGGCAAGCTGGGTGATGACTTCAACTACGCTGACCTCGCGAAGCCTGAATTTAAAGGCAAAATCTGTACTCGTAGTGGTAAGCACCCTTACAACGTGGCGCTGGTTGCATCCATGATTGCAGAGCAAGGCGAAGCGAGCACTAAAGTTTGGCTTGAAGGTGTCAAAGCAAATTTAGCACGTAAGCCTCAAGGTAATGATCGTGACCAAGTTAAAGCGATTAAAGAAGGTTTGTGTGATGTCTCATTGGGTAATAGCTATTATTTAGGGAAAATGTTAGCTGATGAGAAGCAAAAATCATGGGCTGAAGCCGTCTACATCAACTTCCCAGGTCAGAATGCGCAAGGCACGCACGTTAACGTGAGTGGTATGGCGATGGCGAAGTATGCGCCTAACAAAGAAAACGCAGTTAAGCTAATGGAGTTTTTGACCAGCGATAAAGCACAGCACATGTACGCTGACGTCAACTTTGAATACCCAGTAAAAGCAGGTGTTGAGCGTTCTGCACTAGTCGCTTCATGGGGTGATTTTAAAGCGGATCCACTGCCGCTCGAAAAAATTGCCGACAATCATGCCGCGGCAATTAAGCTGCTTGATGAAGTGAAATTTGACCTTTAATCGGTTCTAGGGGTATAACACTGCCCCTGTTCTATTGAAGGGGCATGAGATGTATTTGCAAACGCATTTATGTGTCAGTGAGCCTTATTGTAATTAGGCAATGAAAGAAAAAAATACATTATGGAAAACCAGTAGTGCCAGTGTCACAGTGCTACTGGTTTTGCCGATCTTAGCCATCTTTATTACCGCTGCGGGACAAAGTGATGAGGTTTTTTCTCATCTCATGTCAACCGTGATGCCCACCTATACCTTTAATACCGTCGTATTAACGTTCAGTGTGATGGGGCTTTCTTTACTATTTGGCATTCCCAGTGCTTGGTTAATGGCGATGTGTAAGCTGCCTACCGAACGCATTTTACAATGGGCTTTGGTGTTACCACTTGCGATGCCCGGCTATATTATCGGTTACATCTTTACCGGTTGGTTTGACTACGCAGGCCCAGTGCAAGTGTTACTTAGAGATATTACGGGTTGGGGCGCAGGTGATTACTGGTTTCCCGACATTCGCAGTTTGGGCGGGGCAAGCATTGTGCTTGCGCTGGTGCTTTATCCATATGTTTACCTACTGTGCCGTGCAGCATTCATGGAACAAAACGTCTCCTTATTGCAATCCGCTCGTCTATTAAAATGCTCTCCGTGGCAGAGTTTTCGTCTGATTTCACTACCGCTTGCACGGCCCGCGATGGCGGTTGGCCTCTCCTTAGTGGCGATGGAAACGGTGGGTGATTTTGGTACGGTGAGTTACTTTGCCGTTAATACCCTAACGACTGCGGTGTATGACACTTGGCTCGGTTATTCTAATTTGAATGCGGCAGCGAAAATATCCGCCATCATGTTGGTGATTGTATTATTACTGCTGAGCGCAGAGCGCTATAGCCGTCGTAAACAGAAATTATTTCAAAGCCAATTTAACAGCCATGAAGATTTTCGCTATCAGTTGCAAGGGTGGAAAAAATGGGCCGCTTTGTGTTGGTGTTGGGGGCTAGTTGCGCTCGCGTTTCTTCTGCCTTTATTGCAGTTGGTCTCATTCGCTTATCACTATTTTGCGAAAAGTTGGACTTCGGAGTTCCAAGACTTTGCGATCAATAGCTTAACGGTTTCGTTGACGACAGCGCTGGTGGCGGTGTTGATTGCTTTGGTCGTGAATTTTTGCCATCGGTTGAACTCCAATGGAGTGACTTTAGCCTTTATGCGCTTGTCTTCTATGGGTTATGCGGTTCCCGGAACCGTGTTAGCGATTGGTGTGATGGTTCCGGTGCTGTTTATGGATCATTGGGTCAATGATGTTGCTAAAGCGATGCAATGGGGGCGACCGGGTCTTATCTTTTCTGGTTCGATGTTTGCTATTATTTTTGCTTTAGTGGTGCGTTTTTCGGCCGTGGCGATTGGTAGCATAGAAAGTAGCCTCAATAAAGTCTCACCTTCTTTGGATATGGCGGCTCGAACTATGGGTTATCGATCGAACGCTATGCTGTGGCGAGTTCATCTGCCATTGATCCGCCGTGGTACGCTTATCGCTGGGTTGTTGGTGTTTATTGAGTCAATGAAAGAGCTGAATGCCGCTTTGTTATTGCGTCCGTTCAATTTCGAAACCTTGGCGACCTATGTTTATAACTACGCATCGGATGAACAATTAGAAGTGGCTGCTTTGCCTGCGATACTCTTGGTCGCGGTTGGTTTAATTCCGCTTATCGTCGTTAACCGTTCACTGGAGCAAAATCACTGATGAGTTGTGCGCTGTCTATTCATGATTTGACTTGCAAATATGAAAACCAAACGGTTTTACAATCGCTGTCGCTGGAAGTCAAACAGGGAGAAATCGTCTGTTTATTAGGAGCAAGTGGTTGTGGGAAAACGACCTTATTGAAAGCTATTGCGGGTTTGCTGCCGCTTAGCTCTGGGGTGATGAGCCTTAATTGTGTAACGATTGATGATGGTCAACATTGGTTGCCACCGGAAGCGCGAAACATAGGGATGATTTTCCAAGATTATGCGCTATTTCCTCACTTAACTGTTGCGGAAAATATCGCGTTTGGATTGCGTCAACTCTCTCAAACCCAGCGTAAAGCGAAAGTCGAAGAGATGTTGTCATTAGTGCATTTGGTGGGGCTGGGAAATCGTTATCCTCATCAACTATCGGGTGGGCAGCAGCAGCGAGTGGCGATTGCTCGCTCCTTAGCGTATAAACCGGATCTACTCCTGCTTGATGAGCCGTTTTCCAACATCGATACCCAAGTTCGCCATGAGTTGATCGGTGAAATTCGCAACATTTTTAAAAAGCAGGGTGTGACGGCTATTTTTGTGACCCATAGCCGCGAAGAAGCTTTTGCTTTTGCTGATAAAATGGCGGTAATGAACCACGGTGTGATTGAGCAATATGGCACCGCATCAGAGCTGTACTACCAACCGTCGAGTAAATTTGTGGCCGATTTCTTGGGTGGTGGAAGTTATTTAAGCGCCAAACGAATTTCAGAATGGCAATTTGAGACCGATTTAGGCGTGGTTGACGCCAAAGCTCAGCAACCCATAGAGCTTGAAGCTAAATGCGAATTACTACTGCGGCCACAACACATTCAAATTAGTGCGCAGCAAGAGAGCAAAGTCCGCGTGTTAGAGCAGCAATTTATGGGCGATCACTGCCGTTATGTGATTGATGCGTATGGCAGTAAGTTGCTGGCGAGTTCTTCACAGCCGTTGAGTGTTGGGCAAAATGTTGCAGTCAGCATTGATACGCAAGGTGTGTTGGCTTTTTAAAAAAAGCCCGGCGTGACGCCGGGCAAGTGTTCTGCATCGATATACCTACAACCTCTTCATACTGTGCGGGTATAGCGACTCAAATTTGAGTCGAAGTGGGTAAAAGCTATAACGATAGAAAATCTTTCACCTGTTGAAGAACACGTTCTGCAGTGTCTTTATCCGCCATTTCGGCAAAAATGCGTAGCAATGGTTCAGTACCAGAGAAACGAGCAATAACCCAGCCGCCGTTTTTGAAGTAGACTTTGGCTCCGTCTTCGTAACTGACTTTCTCAATCTCATACTCAAATTGAGGCAACTGTTTCTCAACGTAAATTTTGTTATACAACGACTCTTTTTGTGCGGCTTTAAATTTGCAGTCACCTTCTGCGGTGTAGGCGTAACCGTATTTCGCGTAAATTTCCCCCAGTAATTCGGAGAGTTTTTTACCTGTCACGCTGATCATTTCAACCAACAAACTCGATGCAAAAACCCCATCTTTACCTTTGATGTGTCCACGAATGGTTAAACCGCCGGAGCTTTCACCACCAATCAGTGAATCATCCGCTTCCATTTGTGAGCTGATGTGTTTAAAGCCAACGGGGACTTCAAAACTTTTCTCATCGTGGTCAGCGGCAATTTTATCCAGTAGGTGGGTGGTGGCGATGTTACGCACCACGGATCCTTTCCAGCCCTTATATTCAAGCAGGTAGTAGTAAAGCAGGATCAGTACTTCATTAGGATGGATGAAGTTGCCTTTCTCATCAATAATACCAAGTCGGTCTGCATCACCGTCGGTACCTATCCCAATATCGTAACCTTCTGCGGCCACTAAATGTTTGAGACGATAAAGAGTCGCTGCATTAGGGGAAGGCATTAAACCGCCAAAATCGGGGTTTTTGCCATCATTGATCACATCCACATCGCAGCGGCCATTGATCAGAACCGTCTGCAATGCATTTTTCGCGACGCCAAACATAGGGTCAATCAACACACGTAGGTTGGCTTTTTTGATCGCTTCAATATCGATAAAGTTGATGATTGAATCGACAAATTCATTCATTGGGTTGATGATGACAATCGATTTATCTTGCAGCGCTTGTTCAAATTCGACGTGTTTTACATCGGCAAGCGTCAGTGACGCGATTTGTTGTTCAATCTTTTGTGTGATCACTTCATCAGCGTCTCGTCCACCTTCAATGAACACTTTGATGCCGTTGTAGTCCGCAGGGTTGTGAGATGCCGTAATACACGCCGAATAGGCGCAATTCATCTCTTTGGCCTTGAACATCACAATTGGGGTAGGAACAAACTTATCGATAAAACTTACCACCACGCCATTTGCTGCTAAGACTTGCGCAAACCAACGTGCGGCTTTGTCAGAAAGAAAGCGGCGGTCGTAGCCGATAACGAACCCGTTGTTAGCCACATTTTCGTGGTTAATGATGTTGGCAAGTGATTGAGCCACTAGACAGACGTTGTCTTTGGTAAACTCTTCACCAATAAAGGCGCGCCAGCCACCTGTACCAAATTTGATCATAATAAAATCCTTGTGGGACGAATGTTGAGCCTCAGCTCCTTCGCGCTGAGGCTCAAATCGCGTTAACCGAGAATAACCACTACATCGTTGACACTGCCTTGTGCCATGACAGGAATCACGCCTTCTACTGCTTCGCCATTCACTGTGATTGTTTTCACCCCTTTACTGACGGAGTTCGGGTTTTGCACTGTGATGTTGTAAGTCGCGCCGCGCCATTGGCGAGTGACTTCAAAACCAGGCCAATTGGTAGGAATGCATGGGTCGACGAAGAGGCCATCAAAACCGACACGAACACCCAAAATGAAGTTGGTGACGGCAAAGTAGGCCCAACCAGACGTGCCTGTTAACCATGGATGGTTCGCACGGCCGTGATCTTGGTGATCACGTCCCATAATGAACTGCACGTATGAGTAAGGTTCTGCAATGCGTTTTTCAATGATGTCATTTTGGTTATAAGGGTTTAATGCGTCGTAGAACTTCATGGCTCGATCGCCACGGCCGAGCTTCGTTTCTGCAACCCATGCCCAAGGGTTTGGATGTGAGAAAATAGCGCCATTTTCTTTAACACCTTGATAAACACGAGTAACGAAACCGATGTCATCATTAGGGGTTGAGAAGGACGGTGCATTCAGATGTAAGCCGTATTCGGAGAATAGATTCTCATCAACGGCATCCATCGCTTTTTCACCACGCTCTTGCGACACTGCGCCCGATAAGACGGCAAGTGTGTTTGATTCAAGGTGAACTCGACCTTCGGTTTGCTGAGCAGTTCCTATCTTGTCGCCATTTTTCGTCAGGCCACGGATATACCAGCCACCTTCTTCATCCCAAAGGTGAGTTTCACAAGCTTCACGTACGTTCGCCGCCATTTCGCTATATTTCGCAACATCCTCTGCATTGTCACGGTATTTTGCAAGGTCGATAAACTCTTGCAGCGCCCAAAAGTGGAGGAAAGAAACCATAGATGATTCGCCACCACCTAAGTTCAAGCAGTCGTTCCAGTCAGCACGTAAGCCTTTGCAGATACCTGTTTGCCCCACGTATTCTGCCGAGAAGTTAAGCGCCGCCTTCATGTGTTCGTAAACCGTTGCATTGCCACCATCGGCGTAAGGGATCACTTCATCAAAGAAGGATGTTTCACCCGTTTCCATCACGTATTTACAGATGGTTGGAACGAGCCAGAGATGATCGTCAGAACACGTATCTTCAATGCCGTGGATCTTATCTTCATCACTTGGTGTTGGTACAACGGTTGGCGATTTTGATGGTTTGACATCCGCTTTTTCTGGATCAAACCAGTCCGGATCAAATAGGTGCAGGCCATAGCCCGCCTTGACTTGACCACGAAGTAGATCAACCAAGCGTTTACGGGTCATCTTCGGGTTTGCGTGCGGTACTGAAATGGCATCTTGCGCCGTATCACGGTAACCAAGGCCAGTACGACCGCCCACTTCAATGAAAGAGGCAAAGCGAGACCACACTACACACGTTTCCGCTTGATAAAGCGTCCAAGTGTTGATCATGGTATCAAGGCCTTCATTCGGTGATTTTACTTGGAATTTCGCGCAACGTTCATCCCAATGCGCTTTGATCCCAGCAAAAGCGGCATCGACATTAACCAAGTCTTGGTACTTAGCTCGCAAACGCGCGCCATTGCCTTTACCAACTCCCAAAATATAAGCAAAGCGAACTTCCTCACCCGGTTGGATCACAAACTGTTTGTGCAGCGAACCGCAATGGTTGTAGCAGGTTTGCGCGCTGTTCGAGCAGTGACCACGTTCTACTGCAATGGGATTGGATTCGTCACGATATAAACCAAGGAAAGTATCGCGTTGGCCATCATAAGAGTCTGGATCAAACGTCGAGGCTAAGTAGTAAAAGCCTTCGAAATCATTGGTGTTGTAGTAAAGATCGTACTCAATCACACCCGCGTGATAAGCGGTACCTGCAGAGTAAAGCGACATTTGATGGTTTTGGTTATCGGATTGAATGTGACTAAAAGAGAATTCAACAAACGAAAAAGCGCTGATAGTGCGAGTCTCAGTGGAATCGTTTTTAATGACGACATCCCAAATTTCAGCATCTTCGCCTTTCGGTACAAACAGAGTTTTAGTGGCAGTAATGCCGCTGTATTCACATTTGAATTTGGAGTAAGAGAGGCCGTGGCGGACTTCATACTTCGCTTCTTCTAAGCTTTTTGCTACGGGTTGCCAAGAAATAGACCAATAGTCGCCAGTTGCATCGTCACGTAAGTAAACATAGTGCCCCGGGCGATCAAAAGAAGCGTTCGGGCGAAATTTGGTAACACGGTTATATTCTGGTGAATTGTAAAAAGAGTAACCGCCCGCGTTATGAGAGATCACGGTGCAGAATTTTTCTGTCCCTAAGTAGTTGGTCCAAGGCGCTGGAACGTCAGGGCGTGTGATGACATATTCACGATTGTCGTTATCGAAATAGCCGTATTTCATTGTCATTTCCTTTTAAACAAACTGCGTCTTTTGCAGCCAAAAATTATGCTAGTGAAAACCAAGGAGAGGCAATGCCGACTCCAAGTGTTGTGTTTATTTCCATGGTGCTCGGTAACGGATGCCTTGCTTGTCCAACATAGGCAGATGTCCTTTGAGCCGTGACAGATAATCTTGCCAATCACGATGCACTTTATGAGTCCATCCTGCTTCGGCGAGTGCAGTTAAGCGTGGATAAAGCATGTATTCCATACGCTGTGGGTTATTGATTAATTCACACCATAAAGCGCACTGAATACCGAGAATTCGCTTACGGAGTGGATCGTTTTCGGGCACTTCGGCTAAAGGTTCATAGCGATAGGCTTTTTCTAATGGGGTAACACCTGCCCAGTCAACGCCCGGTTCTTCTGGCGCATAATCTTGAGCAATATCCAGATAGGTGTACTGACCGGGTTGTAAAATCACATCAAACCCTTGTTTCGCGCAGTTCAATGCCGCCGCTTCAGAAAGCCAAGAGTAGATAACGGTATCTTTACTGACCTTATTGCCATGATGTGCTTCTTCCCAGCCGACCATGCGTTTGCCAAGCGTACGCAGTTTTTGTTCGGCATAACGCAATAAGTGTCCTTGTAATTCTTTGGCCTCGGTATAGCCATTATCAGCCATCAGTTGTTGACATTTAGGGCTGTTAATCCAGACCCCATCGGGCACTTCGTCGGCACCAATATGGATAAAGGGGGATGGAAATAGCTCAGAGACTTCTTGCAAGACGATATCTAAGAACTCATACGTACCTTCAAGGGCGGGGGAGAGGACGTTATCGTTGTAATATTGAATGCTGCGATAGTGTGATTGATCCTCTTCATCGGCCAGCAGATTAGGCAGAGATTTGATCGCGGCGCGGCAATGTCCGGGAACATCAATTTCTGGGATCACTGTGATACCACGCTCTTGAGCGTATGCGATAACCTCTTTGATCTCTTGTTGTGTATAGAAACCACCGTGGCGCTGCGTTAACAAGCTGTATTGAGGTTCGAGCACTTCATCAACCCCTCGCCATGCACCGATGTCGGTGAGTTGTGGCAGTGCTTTAATTTCGATACGCCATCCTTCATCATCGGTCAAATGCCAATGGAACGTATTGAATTTGTAATGCGCTAATTGGTTAATAAGTCGCTTAACTGTCTCGATTCTATGAAAATGGCGCGCACAATCGAGCATCATGCCTCGGTACTTAAAGCGTGGCGCATCACTGATTTTGACGCAGGGGACTAACCAGGATTGATCTTGAACTTGAATCAACTGCAACAGGGTCGCGCTAGCATACATAAAGCCTTGATGGCCACTCGCCTCTAAGCGAATGCCGGTACGATCGACGTTGAGTTGATACGCGCCCTCGTCAAAGGTCGGGTTAGTGCGGTAGATAATATCAGCGCTGCCAATGGGTTTGGGCTGAAAATCAAATATACGGTTGAGTTCCTGTTGTAACCAAGTCGCAGCTTGCTCAGCGCACGTGGATTGCAAGGTAATCTGGCTCGAAGTCGTTAAGGTGTAATGCCCTGTGCCGGATTCAATCTTGTTTGGTAATGGAATGAGGCTGAGGCTCGAAGCTTCTGCTACAGGTATTTCACTGCGCTCACGATAAGGCGAGGCGAGAGCAATCGGGGTTACGATCACATCATGACGTTCGATCGGTTGCTCGCCATTGCATTGAACAAAGGCGTGCTTTACGCCATCAGTGTAAAAATGGAAAGGAGCGGTTTTGATGCTAAATTCACAGTAAAAATGCGAGTTTGCAGCAAGCACGGTCATATCTGGCGCTAATGAGCAGAAACTGCCTATTTGCACTACGTTGCCATGGGTGATGCT
This sequence comes from Vibrio sp. V23_P3S9T160, assembly GCF_963886625.1. Classification (NCBI taxonomy): domain Bacteria; kingdom Pseudomonadati; phylum Pseudomonadota; class Gammaproteobacteria; order Vibrionales; family Vibrionaceae; genus Vibrio; species Vibrio sp. V23_P3S9T160. The sequence continues at coordinate 94,359 of NZ_CAWPDB010000105.1, read as the reverse complement.
GTCTGGCTGAATGAAGCGATCAATCACAAAATGTAACGACCAGTCTTTTAGGTCTTGATCGCTTAAGTTATGGAACGTTAAACCAAAACGGCAAAATTGCTTCTGTTCTGAGAGTACCGCAAAGTCAATTCGATAGCTCATAGTGATTCCTTAATACAAATTATGCTCGGCTTTGCCGGCAAACATAATCGCGCCTTCGATAGCGTCGAATTGAGGTTGAACAATCCACTGTTGTACCGGTGGAGAAAGCCAATACAAGATACGCTCTGCAATGCTACCCATGAGGCAGATCCGCTTGGCTCCTTTGTTATGAAGAGCGACAAGAAACATTTCGATGTCTGCCGCGGTTTGTTTGAGAAGCTCGATCGCCAGCGCATCACCTTGTTGCGCTAGAGAAAAAATAACGGGAGAGAACTGGCCATAGTCGCGTGGGAGTGCAGTTTTTGACCATTCGACAATCTGATCAACATCGTGGTTAAAATGTTGCATCACATGAGCGCTTAATAATGAAGGCTCGCCGATGCCATCCTCAATGAGCAGCACGCGCTGGATTAGGCGTAAACCCATGATGGCACCACTGCCTTGATCGGATATAGGAAACTCTCGTCCCCCCACCACATGCTGCTGCCCTGCGTGTAAAAATAGGCCACAAGAGCCCGTTCCCGCGATCATAATTGCGCCATCGTCGCCATTATGAGCACCAATACAGGCACCATAAGCATCTGTGTTGAGCGTTAGTGAAGCAAAAGGATGTGTCTGAGACATAAACGCATGCCATGCGGATTTTTGTTCAGCGCCAGCCAGAGCAAGACCCACGTGCATCTGAGCAAAATTCTCTTTCGTCAGCCCGCTTTGGTGCGCCGCTTGAGTAATTGCATCAATGATCGCCTGCATGGCAAGTTCCACACCCAATAAAATATTGGCGCTACCGCTTTTCGCTTCACCTAACAGCGCGCCTTGCTCGTTGCGGATGCGTGCGCGACATGATGTGCCACCTCCATCAATACCGACATAATAAAAAGTCATGATTGCCTCTCTAAGTCTGGTGTTGAGAAGTGGCAAAACTGGGTTGTGATGGCCAGCAGATACCAAGCACCATGAGGAATCCATTGCTCAGCCCAACGCCAGTTTTGCATCATGTCATCCTTCTGTTTCGCTGGGTTGAAAGCGATATCTTCTTCATCTTCAAAACCGCCTGTAATGCCATTACACACTCCCCCTTTGGCATTAAAAAAGCCTAGGTGGGGGAGGTAGTCTGGATTGTTGCGACCGTGCCCATCGAGCATGCACATATCGTATGGATTTAATCCGACAATCCAGTTCAATGCGTTTTGTGCAAAGGTGGTTAAAGGGGCATGCAGATCCGCGTTGACGAACGCTTGGGCGCGATAAGCCATACACGCGAGCGATCCTAAACGCGCATTTTCGCCTTGCCACCAGTAGCCGGATTCATTGTCGTGAGCGACAAAAAATGCGCAGCGTTTGTCGCCATTCACTGGTTTTACATATTGGCGTGGGTAGCCAAATGGGTTACTGACTTGATGAGTGATGGTGAGCTCAAAGCGGCAAGCATTCTCAATCACTTGAACGACTGATTGTTTGCGGTGTTCTTCTGTTTCAATCTCGAGATATTCGCACAGTGCAATCACTGGTAGTCCAGCTTCGGCGGCGTGATAATAAGGACGAGAGGCATCACTATTGGCTGCCCAATAATGAGCGATGTTAGCGTCGCTGTGTTGATAAGCGCATAACCTTTGTGCCCAAAGACGACACTCAAGTAGATAATTTGCTTGATGAGTTGAGCGGTAGAGTTCGACCGATGCAAGCAGAGCGCAATAGGCATCAATGATGTTTTCTTGGCCATCGTCGAGATAGCGCGTGTTATTTTCTTTTAAATGCCAGTAACCATGCTCCGCCGCTGTTAAATAGTGTTCTGAGGTGAAATCACCGTGAACATCTAAACGTGCTGCCACCGCAAGAGCGGCAATCGCAATACCGCCCCCTTGACGAAATCCTGCTTGATAATCGTCAGACTTGTGGCCGGATTGAGTAGCATAGGCGCAGATCTCTCGCTGCTTAATGTCCTTGCTCCATTTGTCAAAGACCGTTGTATAAAAGAACCCCTCGGAGTTTTGCATGCGGATCAGAAAATCAGCACCAAATAACGCCTCTTCCTTAAGGCGAGTGCGAGAAAATGCAGCAAAACTCGAGTGGTGTTCTAGTTGTGCCAATCCCTTTAGCATATTCCAAACCACCATTGGGGTTTGTTGAGGGTTTAAATAGTTGGCGTAAGAAAGGTGACTCAGATACTTACTGACGTCACCGGAAGCGTCGTACCAGCCACCGTGTACATCGGCAGTGGTTGATGTACCAAGCAGTGGTACGAGCTTATCTTGCTGGTCGAAAATGCCACCACAACGTTGTGATTTGAAGTAGTGCAATACATCAGAAAACGTTTTTTTCATCAGTATCCCTTCACCAATTTCAAAAATAGGGGAGTGGGTATTTTCAAAACGCAGGTAATACTGTCCTGAAGTGGTGTATTGAGAAAAGTCGATCGTATAAAAGCTACCTAAATGCCAATGTGCGACTTTAGCTTGTGGTTCAACAACGAAAGTCGACACCGTTTGATGGCTGTTTGCACAAACAAGCAGGGCGATATCGGAAGAAACACGGAGCGTGTTACTCATTAGTATCGCCTGTTTGGGCCCTTGTGGCTCATAACCAATATGGTTAATCAGTAGCAGCATTAAACATCTCCAAGCCAGATCTTTGATTTCCCGCCAGCACTCAACCCGTCGGGGGCGTGTGCTGACTTTGTTTTATATTTTTACCTAAGATATTGAAGCCGATGAGGTTATGTCAGCGGCTTCAATCGCTTAAGGTGTGCGTTAGTGATTATTCAAATAAGTAACAACGAACAAAGTGGTTATCAGACAACTGAGTCACCGCTGGAAGTTGTTCACGACATTTGTCACTCGCCTGCATGCATCGACCAGCAAAAGGGCAGCCTGTTGATACCGGGGTCCAAAGTGGAATTTCGCCTTTGTTCCCTTTGAGCTTCTCGTGTATCGATTTACTAGGATCGGGCACCGCGGAAACCAATAGTTGGGTATATGGGTGCTGAGGATCGTGAATGATCTCTTCGGTATCGCCCCATTCCACCATATGTCCGACGTACATGACGGCTAAGTCTTCGGCGATGTAGCGTGCGGTGGCGATGTCGTGTGTGATATAAAGCAGCGACATCTGCTTTTCAAACTTCATCTCTTCCATCAGGTTGAGAACACCCGCACGAATCGACACATCCAACATGGAGGTTGGTTCATCAGCCAGTACCACTTCGGCACCAACCGCGATATTACGCGCTAAGTTGACACGTTGGCGCTGTCCACCAGACAACTGGTGCGGATATTTCGCGGCTGTTTCTTTTGGTGGAATAAGGCCGACTTGTTCCAGTAAATCGTGAACGCGTTCTTCTAACTCTCTCTTATTACCTGACGTCACTTTTTTATGGATAAGCAGTGGACGAGCAATATGATGAAAAATGGTATGAGTTGGGTTGAGTGAGCCAAACGGATCTTGCCATACCATCTGGACGCCTTCGCGATAGTGCATCAGGTCACTGCGTGAAGTGATGTCTAAAATATCGCGTCCTTTGTATTCAATTACACCGGATGTTGGTGCGTACATTTTGGCAATCATTTTAGCGGTTGTTGATTTGCCAGAGCCTGATTCACCCACGACAGCCAAGCCGCGGCTTTTGAACATTTTGAACGATACGTCGTTGATCGCTCGCATCATAGGTTGTTTTAGGGTGTTACTGTTGATTGGAAAATCTTTAACTAGATTTTTCCCCTCAACCAGTAATTCACCGAAATTTTTGCTCATAATTGTCTCCAGAAATTTTTGTAATACAGCTTGTGCTCTACAGTTTCACTTGAGCAATTGGGTCACCGTAAAGGTGGCAACTGGAGAAGCGTCCAAGCTCTATTTGGCGCAAACTCGTTGGAATTTTGGTGCAAGCTTCATGTACGCGATCGCAACGAGCTTGGAAGCGACAACCTTGAGGTATATCCAATAAGTTCAACGGGTTACCTGGTATTCCAGTTAACTTCGTTTTAGGGCCTGTCAGTGGAGGGAAAGAACTACCCAGCCCTTTGGTATAAGGGTGGAAAGGGCTTTCCAGAATCTGTTTAGAAGGAGCCACTTCAATTAATTCACCGGAATACATGATGCCAATCCGATCGGAGAACTCGACCATCAAGGACAAATCATGGGTGATGAACAAGATAGAGAAGCCAAACTCTTCTTTCAGCGCATAGATTTTTTGCAATATTTCACGCTGGACAACCACATCAAGTGCCGTAGTCGGCTCATCCATAATGATCATTTTAGGATTGAGCGCGAGAGCAATTGCAATCACCAAGCGCTGACGCATCCCCCCTGAGAATTGGTGTGGGTAATCGTTTAAGCGACTTGGGTGAATATCGACAATTTCTAACAAACCTTCAGCGCGGCGTTTAGCTTGTTCACGAGTCATGTTGGTATGGCGCATGATCACGTCACAAAATTGCTCTTCCATCGTCAATACTGGGTTCAAAGCGTTCATCGCACTTTGAAACACCATCGACATTTGGCTCCAGCGAAAGGATTGCATGCGTTCATCGCTGTATTTAATGATATTTTCACCATTAAAAATCACTTCTCCACCAGTAATAAACGCGGGCGGCTTATGCAGACGCATCAGTGAAAACGCGATAGTTGATTTACCACAGCCAGATTCACCAGCAAGGCCAAATACTTCGCCAGGTGCAATGTCAAAACTGACGTTGCTGCATGCTCGAACATCACCGGCGTCGGTAATGTAGTCAACGCATAGGTTACGGATTGAAATAAGTGGGTTTGTCATGATTATTTATCTCCGCTCCAAAGTGCATTTTGTGGTGGCAGGTCAGGCTGACGCTCTTTCTTGTCTTGCTCTGCGAGTTTTTTCCAACGCTTCATTCCTTTGTGTGAACGCAGTTGTGGGTTGGCAATTTCATCGACCGCAAAGTTCAGTAAAGCCAAACCAGTAACGAGCAGAGTCAAAGCAATACAAGGAGCAAGCAGTTCCCACCAAGCGCCAATCAGCATAGAAGAGGACGTTTGAACGTTGTACAACATAATGCCCCAACTGATGGTGTTTGGATCGCCAAGACCAAGGAAGGAGATGGTGGCTTCCATCATGATGGCGTACATCACTGAACCGATGAAGCTAGCGCCAACGATGGAGATGAGGTTAGGTAGAATCTCAACGAAAATGATGCGCCATGATGATTCACCCAAGACTTCCGCCGCTCTGACAAATTCTTTTTCACGCAGTGCGAGGGTTTGTGAGCGTACGACCCTAGCGCCCCAAGCCCAGGAGGTGCAGCCAATGATGAGTGCAATGGTTAATGGGCCGGCCTCTCCAATAAATGCCGCGACCACGAATAAAAGAGGATATTGCGGTATCACCAGCATGATATTCATAGCGGCGGTTAGAATGTCATCGACCTTACCGCCAAAGTAACCGGCAGAAACACCAATCACAGTCGCAAGAAAACAGACGGTCATTCCTGCGCCAAAACCCACGGCGAGTGAGACTCGTGCGCCATACACCACTTGTGACCAAACATCGCGTCCCATACGAGAGGTGCCTAGCACATGGTCTTCACCTTTTGAGAGTAGTAAGGTGCGGCGGTCAGTCGCCAAGTTTTCAGCAATCCAGCCATTCGGATCTGCTTTAGCGGCTTTGACGACGAACGATGGGTACTCGTGTGGATTTCCGGTACGTTTATCTGGCGCATGTTTGGTGATCAGTGGCGCAGCAAGGGCGATGAATAAAAATAGGCCCAAAATAATGACACCGACCATGGCAACGGTATTGCCGCGAATGAGTTTAATGAGATCTTTCATGATTATTTACCTCCCTTGCGTAGGCGAGGGTCTAGTACGACATAAAGCATGTCCGCCAATAGGTTAAAGAACAGCATAAAGAGCGTCATAATCAGTAGCTGCCCTTGCAGAACTTGGTAATCACGAGCGTTGATCGCATTAAATAAAACGGTACCAAGGCCAGGATAGTTAAAGATAATTTCAATGATGAGCTGGCCACCGATAGCCATACCCAAAGACATCGATAGAGCGGTGACACTTGGCAATAAAGCATTACGAGCGGCGTACTGGAAAACCACACGGTTTTCGCTGAGCCCTTTCCCTTTCGCCATCGTGATGTAGTCTTCAGCGAGCAGGTTAATCATGTTGTTACGCATGTTGACGAGAAACCCACCGATTTGTACTAGAGATGCACAGACAAGAGGCAAGAAAGCGTGGTAGGCCACATCTTTAATGAATGTCCAACTTGTCCAATCTGGCATCGTACCAGCAGTGTAGGCATAACCCGTAGGGAACCATTGCAAGCCGATAGCAAAAGTAAACATAGCGATCATCGCAATAACCACTTGCGGAACGGCTTGTATAACCAACATCCCTGGGGTAATAAACGTATCGTAACGACTGCCTCGTTTCCATGCGGCAAAAATGCCCAGTAGAGAACCGATTGAGAACGAGATCACAACCGCAGTACCCGCTAGAAATAACGACCAACCAAATGCACTACCCAGTAATTCATTGACACTTAACGGATAGAACTTAATCGACGTGCCTAATTCCCAACTTAGAATGCTTTTTAAATAGGTCAAATACTGTACGGGTAACGGACCATCAACGAAACCGAGAAGCTGTTTCATCGCTTCGATTCGTTCTGGCGTTACTTGCGTTGTTGCGTTTGCGAACATCATGGTCACTGGGTCTCCAGGCATGGCTCGCGGAATAATGAAGTTCAATGTTGCTGCAACCAGCAACGCGATAAAATAAAATGACAAACGTCTTAAAAAATAACCCATAACTCACACCTTACTCACCCAGTTTTATCCTGTACCTGGTTTCAGGTCGCTCCTAGCGAAATTTAGAGCGAAAAATCCCCTAACGACGAGCGTTATACATTTGCTAGGTATTTAGGGGATTTTATTTAGCGGCGCACGAAGTACGCCGCAAGGAATGAACTTCTACTTACTTAACTGGTTTTAGGTCCAGTACGTGTAATAGACGCTCAGGGATACCAGCCCAAATGTTTGGACGACCCTTAGGATTTTCTTCGTTCCACCAGCCGCTAAAGCGTGCTGTGTTGTATTGGTACATGTAAGCACCTGACATTACAGGGATAGTCACTTGGTTTTCAGCAATGATTTTCTGAATTCCGTGAGCGATTTCTAGCTGCTCATTTTTATCCGCTGTTTTGTAGAAGCTGTCTAGCAAAGTATCTAGCTTATCGTTTTTGTAGAAGTGCATAGCAAAACGAGGCATACCTTCACCTTTCTGTAGTGCAGAGTTGTATGCACTGTTCCAGTATAGATGTGGATCCGCACCGTGGAAGTAGTTGGTGTAAGCGACGTCATAAGTACCTTCAAGCATTGCTTGGTTATAAACCGCAAACTCTGGAGTACGAGCACGTGCTTTGATGCCTACTTCGGCAAGCTGTTCAACGGCAAGTTGTACCGTGTTGTTGAAGTCAGTCCAGCCATTTGGTGATTGAACAAGTAGCTCAAAAGATTTACCTGATGGAGTATCAACAAAACCGTCTTTGTTCACGTCTTTGAAGCCCGCTTTAGCAAGCAGTTTTTTCGCGCCTTCAACGTTGTACGTGTTGTAGCCTTTGTACTTATTGTGGATGTTTTCATCAGACCAAGCTTGGAATGCATAACCTAAGCCTGAAGCGAAGTCATTAACGGTACCGCCGCCATAGAAAGCGATATCGATAATAGTTTGACGGTCAAGAGCCATAGAGAATGCGCGACGGAAATCAACGTTGCTTAGCGCTTCATTTTTTACTGCATCTGGGTTTTTGAAGTTAACCATAAATGCTTGTGTGCCTGATGGCGGATACCAGTAGTGGTGGCTAGGGCTTGCAGCGGCATAAGTACGGTCAATATCCGGAACGAATGAAGAGGTCCAATCGAGTTCAGAGTTAACAATTTTACCTAGCAATTGGTCATTGTTTGCAATTTGAGGTACACGCAAACAGTCAACCTCAAGGTTTGCAGCATCCCAGTAATTCGGGTTACGACATTGGATGTATAGCTGTGGAGTGAAGGTGTCGATTTCAGTAAACGGACCAGTACCTACAGGGTTTTCGTTGGTGAAAGTCGCTGGATCTTTCACATCTTTCCATACATGCTCAGCAACGATAGGAACTAACGAGATTTCATAAGGTACGTTTGAGTTAGCTTCACTTAAACGGAAACGGATTTGGTAGTCGTTCAGTTTTTCTACGCTCGTTACCCACTTGTTGATACCGCGTTGGTCGAGTTCAGGTTTATTTTTCAATAAGCCATAAGAGAACACGACATCATCCGCTGTAAATGCTTGACCATCTGACCATTTAACACCTTTACGGATATCAAAAGTAACACTCATTAGGTCATCAGACATTTTAAAGCCTTCAGCCAAACGCATAACGGGTGTATTACCATGCATTTCGTTGAAGATGACCAGTGGTTCATAGATGAAATCAGTGGTCGTACGTAGGTTTGTTGCTAGATACGGGTTAAAGTTACGTACCATTGTAGGGTAGAAATCAGGTACGATCGTTAGCTCACTGCGTGCGGCTGCTGGAGCTGAAAGGCTCGCTGCGGCGGCGATTACTGCAGCGGCTAGCGCTGTTTTTTTAATATTGGCAAGCATAGCTGTTCCTTACTATTTGCTTTCATTTCACTAATGGATATGAATGTCATCAATTGATAAACACTCTCCAAGGCCTACCTCATTGCGTGTTAACAAACCGGAGGAGTTGGTCAACATGAGTGGCCTGTAGACCTTTGGCAGGAGTAAGAAGACACCTTGGAGAGAAAATTATCAATTTGAATTCCCGTTAAAAACGTCAATTTGTAGAAAGTGATCGTTATAAACGTCAATTTACCATCTTTGGTTTGATTTTTACTCTCATTTAGGTCAGTGATCTGCCTCTCATACTCAATTCGATTAACTTATAGTTGTAAGCGCTCGCTATCTTTTTATCCCTTTATTTTTAATGTTTTTTTGTTTTTTTTGTATCATGAGATCTTGCTCACTTATAGTTTTATCGTTAATTTTTTTACTTAAATTAATTCTGCCGAATTGTTGTGATTCGGTTCGCAATCTGGATCTTTATTCATCTTCAATTGAAAATCTGCTGGTGAAATTGCCTAGAAATCAGTTTTTACTTCCAATTTTTATCATCATTTTGCCCCTTTTTTTCTATTGAGAAGTAAGGTTTGTAATACGCAGTGAATAAGGCGTACCAGAGTAATGGATGCTTGAGGTTAACATTGATTAAATTTAGCTAGTCATAACTCTGGATGCATCAATGGGGTGGTTGTCCCGTTGATGGTCATGGAAATATAGTGATAAAAAAGCCTGCAGAGTGCAGGCTTAATGGTGTTGATGTACTTAGAGTGATGAGGTCAGTAGCTTTTGCAATTTATCGCGCTGCGCTTCGATGTGAGAGCGTTCAGGGCCGTGCTCCTGACAATGATCAAGAATGTAATCTAACGAATTAAGAACGGTACGCCAGCGAGGTGTTTTAGGCAGTGTCTCGATACGTAAGTACTTGTCTAGTGTCCGAGTCTGTAATGTGCTTCTATCGAGATACACTCGCCATAGCCCACTCTGCTCTGCAAAGGTAAACTTGCTTTGGTTACTGACCCGTTCCCAGTAATCTAAAGCACTGGTCATTGCTTCAACCAGTACTTCGCGCATTAAATCTTGCTTAGATTGACTCTCTCCCGATACTTTGTCGGCGATACGTGTGAACTCGCCACCGAGTTCTTTGAGCTGCTGCAGTTTTTCTTTATCGCCTTCAAATGCGTAACTGGATAGCGCTTCAATAGCGGTTTCAAGGTTATTGATGCGCGCTGCATTGATGTTTCCACCCACGTTAAAGATGTACATAGCCTGCAACCCAGAGCCATCCGGTAGTCGTAACACATCAGCAGACATATGCTGACGTGTATCTTCGACATAGATATCGATATTACCGCAGTAATGCTCTTGCTCGACGACTAAGTATTTGGGAGCGATGAGTTCTTCCGCATTTGAGCGCTTTAGTTGTTCTTGGCTGCGCTTAAATAATCGAGCAGCCGCTTCGTTAGCAAAGCGGATTTTATGATCGTCTCGAATGCAAATAATGGCCTCAGGAGCGGATTCAAGCTGCTCTAGTAGACGGCCTTGGGTTTCCAATAAACTGGCCTCTACCATTGCTCTATGCTTCAGCTCTTGTTGCAGTTGGTTGTTCTCAATACGTCTTTGTTCAGCTTTGCTGGCCGTTAAATGCGCCGTAATACGTGCAGCGAGCTCTTGCTTATTAAAAGGTTTCGATAAGTAATCGTTCGCTCCCGCTGCAAAACCACGAACTCTATCGTCAGTTTGATTTAATGCCGTCAACATAATGATAGGTAGCTCGGCATGATCGTATGTTTCTCTTAACTTTTCACAGACTTGGTAGCCGCTTAATCCTGGCATCATAATGTCGAGCAGTAGAAGTTCCGGTTTTTCTTTTTCGACCGCGCTAATGACTTCATTGCCATCTTTAGCGGTGCGGACTTGATAGCCTTCTAAACGTAGGAAGCTGTCTAGGACACGCAGATTGACGGGTTCATCATCTGCTATCAGTAGCACTGGGCCTTCTTTATTTTCAGGTAGTGAATGCATTTCAGGCAGTTCAATGTCTGAAATGGTCGGAGATTGGAAATGGCCAGCTTCCATATAGCTTGTCGACTCAATTTCCGCTTTTGATGCTAATGGTAAGGTAAAGCTGAATGTCGTACCGACCATAGGTTGGCTACTGACATAAAGCGTTCCTTGCATTAATTCGATCAATTGACGGCTGATCGAAAGGCCCAAGCCTGCGCCTTGTCGATAACGACTAGCATCTTGTCCTGCTTGAATCAGTGGTTCGAAGATGTGTTCAAGTTGTTCAGCAGGAATGCCTTGCCCCGTATCGACAACTTGGACACGAATCTTGTCATCAACCACATTGGCTGAAATGACAATTTTCCCTTCAGTCGTATATTTAATGGCGTTTCCTACAAGGTTATAAAGCACTTGCTCTAATCGTTGTGGATCGGCAGAGACCCAAATGCATTCATCAGGGATTTGGTTTATTACGCGAATGGGCTTTTTGTTGAGTAGATGATTCGACAGCTCTAACACTAAGCGTGTTGCGCCGGATAGATCAACGGCACACTGTTTGATATCCAAGCTGCCATAGCGCATCTTATGGTAATCGAGTAAGTCATCGACCAAGTTTGTCAGCCGTTGTCCACTGCTGATGATTATGCCCAATTGATAACGGTGATCGGCGGTGATAGTGCCACTTGACCCAGAGATCAGTGCTTCTGCAATACCGACCATACCGTGCAGCGGTGTTCTTAATTCATGTGACGTTGTGGCTAGGAATTCATCTTTTAGTTTGTTAGCGAGATGCAACTCATCGTTCTGTTTGCGGATTAATTGAATGTTGCTTTCGAGCTCTTTATTTTGCGCTTTAATCAGCTGCATTTTTTCTCGGATTGAACGCTGCATACGTTCAAAACTCACTGCGAGTCGACCAATCTCATCTTTACGATCGGTATTGATAACATTTTCATCTAAATCCCCAGCTGAGACTTTTTCTGCCGCCCAAGTGAGCTTCAGTAGGGGAGAGGTAATAAAATTAGAGAGATAATGTGAAGCGATGACGACTAAAATAATCGCGGTTAGCATGGCGAAAATAAATAATTTCTCAAGCTGATGAACTCGCGCATAAGCCTCTTTTTCTGGTATCTCTACAACCAAAGCCCAATTGATATTTTTGTTTGCAACAGGTGCATAGGCGGCAATGGTTTTCTCATTCAATGTATTGGTGTAAGTACCAACGGCACTCAACCCAGAAAGCGCAAGATTGATCACTTTTTGACTAGTCTCGATTTCTTGCTGCGTATAAGAGAGTATTCGAGAATGATGATCTTGCCCGACGAGTAAAGTCCTTATTTGCGATGTCGCATTGGTGTCAGCAACGAGCTTTGTGATGCCATTGTTTGGTAGGCGGAACATGGCGTAGCTGTGCAGGTAGCCCTGTTGAATAATGGGCGCGCCAAGCCAAGCAACTGATTGCCCTTCTTGTTGTGAAAAATCAGAAATAATGACTGGTGTATATTCTTCATTGATTTTTCGTTGTTCGCCAACTTGCTGCTCTAACTGGCGGAATGTTTTACCCAGATTGCTATCTTTGTATTTTCCGGTCAGTAAATTCGTCCCATAGTTGTCGTGCTTATAAACGGAATAAACGACATCACCATCGAGATCCACCAGTAAAATATCGTCAAAATCAGAACGTTTAAGCAGTTCTAAATACGCCCAATGATAGCGTTTGTGCAGTAAGCGATACCGTTCACTGCCTACATAGCTGCTCGATTGTGGCAATATTGACGTTTTTATCTGATCACCAGAACCAGGAATATAACGCTGCTGGGCATGCTCACGAGCTTGATCAATATCCAGACCAAGTCTTTGGAACGCATTGACTAAGCCGTAAAAGCGCCCCCCACTAGCATAAGCTAACTCTGAACGGACAAACCCCATCACTTCTGATTCTTTGGCCGTGAGGTAATCGAGAACTTGCTGTTGCTTAGTGTCTCTGACTGACAATAAGTGAGACGTGCTTTGTTCTTGAAGATCTTTAGTGTGTGATTGCAGAAAAAAAATGGCAGTCACAGTTAAAGGCGTGATGCTCAAAACGAGAAAAGCCAGCATAAGGGTATTTTGCAGGCGCTTAAATTTTTGCTTACGAGAGAACCTAAACATAGAAAAAGGCATTACTTTCCGTGAGGCTTTAACGGCATGAGGTAGTCGTTAAAGTGAATGAAAAAAACAAAGAAAACCTAAAGTGACGAAATTAACGAGTTTTTTTACTTTGACAAGTAAGTCCTGTGGAAAGCGTGGTCACTAACGCAAAATTCGTAAAAATCATCCAGTTTAGTGACCAATTGAGAGTGGATTACACTTATTGTTGCGACTTTTGTAATGTTTTTTTTGCGTGGTAAATGATGAATTTGTTAGTCTTATTTAACACCTCGCAATGACCATAAGCCTGTTCAATCAGCGGGGTATATTTAAGAAAACTGTTGGCCACAATAAAAAGTTCGCCTTTCGCGGTTTGATGGCTTGGTGCGTTAGCCAGCAAAGCTTCTGTCGCACTATAGCTGGTCTCTAATCCGGAGTGGAAAGGGGGGTTTGAGACGATAAATTGATAATCTTTAGCGGTATCTGAGTAGACATCAGAGGCAAATACATTCCCTGATATGTTATTCGCTATCAAGGTTGCTTTGGTTGATTCAATCGCAAGCGCGCTGATATCGCACAGTTCAATCTCGATATCTGGGTTTAATGTGGCCATTACTGTACCCAACACACCAGCACCACAACCAAAGTCGAGAACTTTACCTCTTAGTTTAGGCAGTGTATCGAGTAACAGCTGGCTGCCGAGGTCAAACTCGCCATGACTAAATACGCCAGGTAAACTTTTTACAATCAGTGAGTGTTGCTGATACTGCACCTGATAAGTTTTGAACCAGTCTGCAATTTGGAAGCTTGGTGGCTGCTGAGTGCATTGCCCCCAATAGAACGAACAGCGTCGAGCTGAATCATACTTTTTAACCACCCCATAAGCTGCAAACATTTTTTCAATGCTTTTTATGCCCGAGCGGTTTTCACCCACGACCACAATCTCAGTCTCTTTGCCCAGTTTGGCCAACAGCATCGCAAGCAGATATTCAGCTTCCTGCTTCGCTTTGGGCCAGTAAAGCAGAATCATGTCAGCATCGGTTTCTTGCTCAAATTGAGCGCCAAAATGACATGTAATTTGCGAATAGGATTCAAGTTGGCGGTAGTAACCATAATGAGTGGTGAACACCGAAACAGAGCGACAATGATTAGCTAACTCTACAGGAAATAAATCCTCCGCTTCTCCAGCCACTAAAAGATGTTTTCCTTCGAAATAAGCAAGCTGACGCTGGGCAATTTGACTTGGTGCGGTGTAACTGGACATAGTAGGCTCTGCGCTAAAAAAGAGGGGCAGATTCTCGCACAGTCTGCCCCTTGCTTCTAGCTTGATCGTCAGTAAGTCAAAAGTTAGCTATTATCTTGTTGATTGAGAAAACCTTTAAACTCTTCCTCATAAATATTAAACAGCACCATAGTGATGGCAAAAATGAGTGGGCCGTAAATTAACCCAATCAGGCCAAACAGCTGAATACCACCGAGCAGAGAAAAGAAGATCATTAATGTGTTCATGCCCGCGCTCCCTTGCATTAAAAAGGGCCGCAATAAATTATCAATTGAGCCAACAATGATAACGCTCCAGAGGGCCAAGAATATGCCCCATGTGCTATCTCCGGTTAGAAAGAGATAAATAGTGGCTGGAATCCATATCAGAGCAGTACCGACAACCGGAATAAACGAAGCAAACCCCATCATGGTGCCCCAAAATAACCCAGGGAAACCGGCGAGCCACATACCAAACCCACCCGCAAAGCCTTGCGCTATTGCGGTTAAAAATGACCCCATGACAGCCGATTTGGAGACTTGCTCAATTTCGCAGAGCAACCTGTCTTCTTGACTACGCGACAATGGCAAGATGTGCCTAAGAGCGCTGATGAGCTTATCGTGATCACGGAGTAGGAAAAACAACACGAACAGCATTAAGAAGAAATCCATCAAAAAACTGGTCGCATCACCCAGCACTTTTGCGCTAATACTGACCAAGTTGGTGCCAAATGAACTGGCAAATTGCCCCACTTTTTGTGCGATTTGTTGTGGCTGAATTTCATCAAAGGGCAAATATTGATTCGCAATGGCGAGTCCTTTGACAATCCAAGGATGAGCAAAGGCGGTTTGAATGCCACCATGGGTGACCCATTGGTACATGTTCTGAGAAAATACCGACCCTTGCTGCACAATAGCAGCAAAGACAAACAGCAGTGGAATCACAATAATAAACGTCAAAATAATACACGAGAGAAACGAGGCGGTATTTTTGTATTTGGGGATTTTTCGTTCGAGCCACTCATGAATGGGAAACATCAATAACGAGATGATGAAAGCCATCACAATCGAGTTGATATAAGGTGCAATCAACAGATAACAAGCAATAGCCGCAGCGATAAGTGCCGCAATGAGCACCCAATGGCTAGAGGTGATTTTCACTTTTTCTGACACGTTGTTAATCCAACCTTGTAAAGTAATGGGGTTATAATGACTGCAAATCAGCGTGTTATCAATGAGGAACTGATGAGATGGGATGTTGTGATAATGATAAAGGGTGTCAAAACCAGCATAAAAAAAAGTTGAAGCTACCGTGGTTTGCCATCAGCATGATGGCGTTGGTCGTTTTAGTGATTTATTACTGGCAATGATAGCTTGCTTATTGAGTCTGAAATGAATAAAGGGCTGATTTACAGCCCTTTATAATTATGATGAGTCAGTCTAATGGTGCTTATTCCGCTTGAGCTGCCATCATCGCAAAACAGCGATCGGCCGCTTCTAATGTCGCTTCAATTTCTTTAGAGCCGTGCGCCAAAGAAGTAAAACTTGCTTCAAAAGCTGAAGGCGCTAAATAGACACCATGATCGAGCATCAAATGGAAGAAGCGCTTGAAACGTTCAACATCACATTTTGCGACTTCTTCATAACAGGTGACGCGTTCTTGATCGGTAAAAAAGAAGCCGAACATGCCACCAACTTGGTTGACCTGCAAAGGAATACCGTGTTTGTCTGCGAGTTCTTTGAATCCATCAGCCAATTGCTTTGTTTTGGCCGCGAGACGTTTTTCATTGCCTTCTTCTTTTAGAAGCGTCAAGCAGGCATAACCCGCAGCCATAGCCACAGGGTTACCTGATAGCGTGCCAGCTTGGTACACTGGACCCGTTGGAGCGATGTATTGCATCACATCACGGCGTCCACCAAAAGCGCCAACAGGCATACCACCGCCAATCACTTTCCCTAGCGTTGTTAAGTCTGGTTTGATGTTGTAGTAAGCCTGTGCACCACCTAGTGCAACACGAAAACCTGTCATTACTTCATCAAAGATCAGCAGAGCGCCTTCTTGGTCACAAATCTCACGTAAGCCTTCATGGAACCCTTCTACTGGTGGAATGCAGTTCATGTTGCCCGCGACAGGTTCGACGATAATGCAGGCTATTTGGTCTTTATTGGCCGCGAACAATTCACGTACAGATTCTAAATCATTAAAAGTGGCGGTCAGTGTATGTTTAGCAAAATCAGCAGGCACACCAGGAGAGCTTGGTTGGCCTAATGTTAAGGCGCCAGAGCCTGCTTTTACTAGCAAACTGTCCGCATGACCGTGATAGCAGCCTTCAAATTTTAAAATTTTATCGCGCCCAGTGAATCCACGAGCTAAACGAATGGCGCTCATCGTCGCTTCGGTACCGGAACTGACCATACGCAACTGTTCCATCGATGGAACCAGCTCAGAAACTAATTCCGCCATATCGATTTCCATCTCGGTCGGCGCACCAAAACTGAGACCGCGCTGCGCTGCGCCTATCACGGCTTCACGAATGACCGCATGGTTGTGGCCTAGTATCATTGGCCCCCAAGAGCCGACATAATCAATATAAGCTTTGCCATCAGCATCAAAAATCAACGGGCCGTCTGCGCGGTCGATAAAAATCGGCGAGCCACCAACTCCGTTAAAAGCACGTACAGGAGAGTTAACTCCACCGGGGATTGCACGTTGTGCCTTTTGATAAAGCTCTGCTGATTTGGTCATGGATTTATCCTCTTCTGCTTGTTCGGACCAGTTGGTGTCGCATTGTATACCCAAACACACCAAAGACACTTTTTTTCACTCATTTTCTGAGCTCATTCACAGCCAAATAAGCGCTGTATAGTGTACAACTCACGCGACAGTGAGTGTTTTTTCAGTGCATAATGCCTCGATAGTTGGAGTTTTAGCTTAAGTGACGGTGAATACTTGAACGAATAGGTCAGGTATTAGATAATCATTGCATTATTAAAAAAGAATCACCTTTACAGGCATAAGTTAAGCATAATAAGTCTGACAGGTATTAACACGAGTGAGAGAGGCTATCGTGAGTGAAGTAAATGTACCATTGTCATTTTCTGATACTGCAGCACAACGCGTAAAAATGTTGATTGCTGAAGAAGAGAATCCAGCGCTAAAACTGCGCGTTTATATTACTGGTGGTGGTTGTAGCGGTTTTCAATATGGGTTTACCTTTGATGAAAATGTAAACGATGGCGATACCACAATAGTTAATAGTGGCGTGACGTTAGTGGTTGACCCGATGAGCTTACAATATTTGATAGGTGGCATTGTCGATTACACAGAAGGCCTAGAAGGCTCTCGTTTTTTTGTCAATAATCCTAATGCAACAACAACATGCGGTTGTGGTGCATCATTTAGTGTTTAACTAAAAAAGGTTCGATGCACAATTAATCTACTGTAGCTAATTAAGCTTAATAGCCCTACGTATTTGGATGTTATGTAGGGCTTTGCCTTAACCTTAAGAAGGCAAGAACATAATAAAGGATTATTTATGCCTGATACCAAAATCAGCCGTTCATCTATTGGCCGCTTTTTTTCGCAACGACCTTGGCTACTCTCGACGATTTTTATTCTACTTCTCTGTTTTTGGTTAGGTTTTGGGGCATTGAAAGCGGAAGAGCCCCGGCAAACTACCAATGACACCATTCCTTTTGCGAAAGTGATTTACCAATCTTTTGAGGCTGAATTGACCGATAAGCATATCGATCTTTACGGTCGGACCGCACCTAATCGTCAAGCTAAAATTGGTGCTGAAATCGCAGGGAAAATTACTCAGATATCGATAGCAAAAGGGCAGCCTGTCAATAAAGGACAACAGATCGTCTTAATTGATCAAGCTGATCTAGCGGCTCAATTAGAGAGTGCGCAAGCTTTGTTTAAACTCAAACAAAAAGAATTCAGTGCCGCTGAGTCGTTAAAAAATCGAGGTTTGCAAGGCGAAGTGGCCTTTGCTTCGGCGCAAGCCGCTTTGGCGGAAGCCAGCGCTGTACAGAGCCGCGCTCAATTGGCTTTGCGTAATACGTCAGTTGTGGCTCCTTTCGATGGCATTGTTCAAGACATATTGATAGAAAAAGGCGATTTTGTCGGAGTGGGTGACCCGATGGTCACCTTTATTGATCTCAGTAAATTAGTGATAGAAGCGGATGTCAGCGAACGGCACATCCAAAAAATCAAACAAAACCAAACCGCTCGCATACGTTTTATTGATGGCACTATCATCGATGGTAAAGTCCGCTATATCTCTCGTGTTTCATCGCCTGCCACCAATACGTTTGCGATTGAAGTCGAGTTTGACAATCCCAATCAGTCTATCCCTGCGGGTGTGAGCGCTGAAGTTGAGATGAGTTTGGAAACGCAACTGGCGGTGAAAATCACGCCCGCCATGCTCGCGCTTGATGATCAAGGAAATTTAGGCGTTAAAACTCTGCAGCAAGATCGTGTTCGTTTTATACCGATAACATTGGTAAAAGCCGAACAGGATGGCGTGTGGCTAACTGGGCTAGGGGAGACGGTGGATATTATCACCGTTGGGCAAGGTTTTGTTCGAGATGGTGATCAGGTGATTGCGGTCAAGAAACCTAACCACTCAGCGCAGTAGGGGGCTTTATGTTTTCCATTATTGATGCGGCGCTATCTCGTTCGCGCACCATGTTATCGCTGCTGATTTTTATCTTGTTTGCTGGTGTGGCGACTTACTTGTCGATCCCTAAAGAATCGAGCCCCGACATTACCATTCCTATCATTTATGTCTCTGTCAGCCATCAAGGTATATCACCGAGTGACGCTGAACGCCTTATCGTACGCCCGCTAGAGCAAGAAATGCGCTCTATTGAAGGGGTAAAAGAGATGACGTCAAATGCCTCTGAAGGTCATGCTTCTGTTGTCTTGGAATTTAATGTTGGCGTCAATCTTGATAAAGCGATGGCAGATGTCCGAGATGCGGTTGATTTGGCTGAACCAAAATTACCAGCAGACAGCGATGAGCCGACTGTGAACGAAGTGACATTCGCATCAGAGCAACCGATATTATCAGTGGTGCTTTATGGCACTTTACCAGAACGAGCTATTGTACAAATTGCAAGGCAGTTGAGAGACAAATTAGAAAGCTACCGACAAGTATTAGAAGTTGATATTGCTGGCGATCGCGAAGATATTGTTGAGATCATCGTCGATCCCTTATTGATGGAAAGTTACGGGCTCGATCAAGGCGATATCTATAATTTAATCGCGCTGAATAATAAAGTCGTTGCGGCGGGTTTTGTCGATACGGGCTACGGACGTTTTTCCGTAAAGGTTCCTTCTGTCTTTGAATCCTTGAAAGATGTATTAGAGCTTCCGGTGAAGGTTGATGGTAAGCAAGTAATCACTTTTGGTGATATCGCGACCGTCAGACGGGCATTTCGAGACCCTGAAAGCTTTGCTCGTTTAGATGGTAAATCGGCGGTGGTGTTAGATGTTAAAAAGCGTGCAGGTGAAAACATTATCGAAACCGTTGAGCTGGTAAAAACGGTGATGACAGAGGCGCAAAAACGGGAAGATTGGCCAAGTAATCTATTGGTCAAATACACGTGGGATGAGTCGAAAGACGTTGAGATCATGCTCAACGATCTGCAGAACAATATCCTATCGGCAATCATCTTAGTTGTAATTGTGATTATTGCTATTTTGGGAATGAGGACCGCCTTGCTGGTTGGAATTTCGATTCCGGGTTCATTTCTAACTGGGCTGTTAGTGTTGTCTGTATTTGGTTTGACCGTCAATATTATCGTGTTATTTGCTCTGATTATGGCGGTTGGCATGCTGGTTGATGGAGCCATAGTGGTAACTGAGTTTGCTGATCGGCGCATGCAAGAAGGTGTGCCGCGTAAAGAAGCGTATCGAGATGCAGCAAAACGGATGGCATGGCCGATTACCGCATCAACTGCTACTACTTTAGCTGCTTTTGCCCCTCTGCTTTTTTGGCCGGACATCACGGGTGAGTTTATGAAGTACTTGCCCCTCACGCTTATCGCTACTCTTGCCGCATCGCTGATCATGGCATTGCTTTTTGTACCAGTGTTGGGAGGTTTAATTGGCCGACCGCAACATGCTTCGGCTGCCAGTCAAGCACGGATGATTGCTTTACATGAAGGTGATTTTTCCCAAGCGACGGGCATCACCAAGCTCTATTATCACACGTTGGCCATTGCGATTCGTCACCCACTTAAAATACTGTTCAGTGCGATAGTGCTCGCGATTGTGATTGGCTTTGCTTATGCCAAAGCAGGGCTCGGTGCCGAATTCTTCCCAGAGGTGGATCCGCCTTATTTCACCGTTAAAGTTCGTTCTTATGGCGATCTTTCCATCCAAGAAAAAGACACCTTAATGCGAGAAATTGAGCAGGTGATGCTTGGCCATGAGGAATTTGAGAGCGTCTATACTCGAACGGGGGGAGAGGATGAAATTGGCCAGATTCAAATTACCCCTGTTGATTGGCAATATCGCCGCACCGTCAAAGCGATTATTGAAGAGCTTAAAAGCACCACGGATCAGTTTTCAGGGGTGGAAATCGAGTATAAATTTCCAGATGCAGGGCCACCTGTTGAGCATGATCTGGTGATTGAAATGTCGGCGCGTACTCCTGAAAATCTTAATGAGGCCGCTAAAATGGTCAGAAAGTGGGCTGATAACAATCCCGCGTTGACTAATATCAGTGACACCTCAAATAAAGAAGGAATTGACTGGCGAATTGATATTCGACGTGATGATGCCTCTCGATTTTCAGCCGATGCGACATTGGTAGGTAACACAGTGCAATTTGTGACTAATGGACTAAAAATTGGTGACTACTTGCCTGATGATGCAAACGAAGAGGTCGATATTCTGGTTCGGTACCCAGAGGATAAACGAGATATTGGTCGATTTGATCAGTTGCGGGTCAACACACCCGCAGGTCTGGTGCCGATAACCAATTTTGCGCAGATAAAACCGGATCACAAACAAGATACGATCAAACGGATTGATGGCCTACGGGTTATCGATATTATGGCGGATCTAAAGGAAGGGTATAATCTGGCCCTTGAATTGCCGAAAGTTACTCAAGCATTGTCGGAACTGAATTTACCTAGTGGGGTGGAGTTTAAATTACGAGGGCAAAATGAAGAGCAGGAACATTCCTCAGAATTTCTAAAAAATGCCTTTTTGATTGCGCTGGTGGTTATGGGGTTAATTCTGGTTACGCAATTTAATAGTTTTTACCAAGCATTCCTCATTTTAAGTGCAGTACTGTTTTCAACGGTCGGAGTATTTGCAGGTCTGCTGATTTTCCAAAAACCTTTCGGCATTATTATGTCAGGTATTGGGGTCATCGCCTTGGCCGGCATCGTGGTGAATAACAATATCGTATTGATAGATACTTATAACCAACTGATACGCAGAGGCTTGTCAAAACAAGAGGCCATTTTACGCACTGGTGTTCAGCGTTTAAGGCCCGTTTTATTGACCACAGTGACGACTATTTTAGGGTTATTGCCAATGGTACTGGAGATGAACATCGACTTGATTAACCAGAAAATTGAGTTTGGTGCTCCCAGCACGCAATGGTGGTCACAACTCGCCACGGCCGTTGCGGGAGGCCTTGCTTTTGCCACTGTCTTAACGTTAGTGCTGACGCCTTGCTTGTTGATGTTGGGGCGTAAGGAACCACCACCTATTCTCGAAGAGTAATCTGCTCAATCTTACACAATGAGGCCCACATTATTGGTGGGCCTTTTTTTATTATTTATTGGCATAGAGTAATTGGCTATAGCGTTCTAGCTTCCCAAGCCTAATTTGAGCATTGGCGATAAAGGTGGTTTTTGCTTGGCCCGTTAAGGATTTAGATTGCGGTAAAGAGACCGTTCTTGGGTTTTTGTGTACACCGTTGACCAAAAATTCATAGTGGAGATGAGGGCCGGTAACTCTTCCTGTCCCTCCTAAAGTACCAATCGTTTGTCCTTGTTTGACTCGTTGACCAGTTTTGACCATACGTCGTTGTAAGTGTAGGTATTTGGTAATGTAGGTGTTGCTGTGACGAATAAACACATAATTACCATTAAATTGGTTGTAACTTGATTTCTCAACCACACCATCGCCGGCTGCCCAAATTGGGGTACCAACTGGCGCGGCGTAATCGGTTCCTCTGTGTGCGGTGACTTTTCCTGTGACGGGGTGGCGACGGACAGGATTGAAATTCGATGTCACGCGACGAAAATCGATCGGCGAGCGTAAAAAGGCCTTTTTCATGGCCCGGCCATTTTCGTCATAGTAATTGCCTGTTGTATCGTCCAATATTGCTGTGAACGTCGTACCTTGGTTGGTAAAGGCGGCGGCAATGATATTTCCGCGGCCAATTACCTCACCTTCCACCACCTTTTCTTGGAATAGCAGCTTAAATTGGTCACCTTCACGAATATCTAACGCAAAATCCACATCCCAACCAAATATACCCGCTAACTCCATGATTTGGTTTGCCGTTAAACCCGCGCTTATCCCCGCATTCCAAAAATTTGAAGTAATGATCGCTTCGGCATAGTTGTACTGGAACATCAGCTCTTTTTTATCAAACTCAGAAGTAAAGCCATCGCCCGATTTAGTGATACGAAAGGTTTCAAAGGCGCTAATAATGCGATTGAGTTGAACAAGTTCATTATTTTCATCAAAGCCAAATTGCAGCTCATCTCCTGGCTTAAGTCGTGAAAGCTGGCTGTCAATATCACGATTTGTTGCCGTGAGTTGATAGAGTAAGCGAGCCGAAAGCCCAATTCGCTGAAATAATACGGCGGCACTTTCCCCCGATTTAACTTGATAAGTTTCCCAACGCAGCATGGTGGAAGGCGAGATAGATATTCCCGGAGAGAGTGCTTCGGCGTTAATGGTTAATGGATAATGACGACCAATTTCTAGACGATTCGGATCCTGAGCGAGATCTTCAGGGTTTGGTAGAAATAGCAGCGCGAAAACCATGAGTGCGCTTAAAAAGGCGATGAGGATTCGATGCACCCAAGGGAGACGAGCGAAAATTGAAAGCATATTTAGGTTCGTTTAGTAAATTATAAAGAAATTAGCCGGTTCGTTAGTCTAACTGGTTTCAAAAAGCATCGCTATTCAAGTAAGATGTTCAACTATTAAATTTTGCCAAATCTGTAGGAGTGAACAAGAATGGCGAGTATTGAAGCGGCTTTAGCTGAAATTAAACGCGGCGTTGAAGAGCTAATCCCAGAAGATGAATTGATCGCGAAACTGAAAGAAAACCGTCCACTGCGCATTAAATTAGGTGCTGATCCAACGGCTCCAGATATCCATCTTGGACATACGGTGATCCTCAATAAATTACGTGCATTTCAAGATTTGGGCCATGAAGTCACCTTTTTGATTGGTGATTTCACGGGTATGGTTGGTGACCCAAGCGGTAAAAATACCACGCGTCCACCGCTCACTCGTGACGATGTTTTGCGTAATGCTGAAACCTATAAGACACAAGTGTTTAAGATTCTTGATCCGGCTAAAACGAAAATTCAGTTTAACTCTGAATGGTTGTCTCTATTGGGCGCGGAAGGCATGATCCGTCTTGCATCGAACCAAACGGTGGCTCGCATGCTAGAGCGCGATGATTTCAAAAAGCGCTACGCTAATGGTCAGCCTATTGCCATCCATGAATTCATGTATCCACTCCTACAGGGTTATGATTCAGTCGCAATGGAGACAGATGTTGAGCTTGGTGGTACTGACCAAAAATTCAACCTATTGATGGGCCGTGAACTGCAAAAAGCACATGGTCAAAAACCACAAGTTGTCTTGATGATGCCACTGCTTGTTGGTTTGGATGGCGAGAAAAAAATGTCCAAATCAGCGCACAACTACATTGGTGTCAGTGAATCGCCAAGTGAAATGTTTGGCAAAATCATGTCGATCTCTGACACATTAATGTGGAGCTACTACGAGTTGCTTTCTTTCCGTCCATTGGAAGAAGTCGCACAGTTCAAAGCTGATGTTGAAAATGGCACAAACCCACGCGATCTCAAAATCTTACTGGCGAAAGAGATCATTGCACGTTTTCACTCTAAAGAAGAGGCGGATGCGGCTGAGCAAGAGTTCATCAACCGCTTCCAAAAAGGTGCGATGCCAGAAGAGATGCCAGAATTTGAATTTGCAGCGGGTATTGCTATCACTAACCTGCTCAAAGAGGCGGGTTTAGTGGCTTCAACGTCTGATGCGATGCGAATGATCAAGCAAGGCGGTGCCAAACAAGATGGCGAAAAAATCGACGACAGCAAAAATGTACCAGCCGCGGGGACTTATGTTTACCAAGTCGGCAAGCGTAAGTTCGCACGAGTTACTGTAAAGTAAAAATCACAGTAAAGTGAACCGTCTATTCATCAAAGCGTCTAAGGGCGCTTTTTTGCTGGGTCTGATCTTGGCATATTAATTAGCCATTAAATCTCCAATCTGAATGGTGGTTTTTTGTGATTGAGTATGGTTGAAATTGAAACGCATTAGATGCAAAGATCAGAGTGTATTTCGCCAAAGGCTTTGGTACAATTTGCGCACTGCTAATTGAGCAGTACTTTCGGAGATTTTTATGAACAATACCGACCATCCCCCTAGTATGAAGGGAGAAAAATAACCGCTTTCGGTATTGGCGATCTTCGCTCCTACCCTCAGTGGTAGGGCTTATCTTTTCTGATTTACACCTCTCGATTTTTCTCCTGCTCTCTAGTTTTAGATGAAAACTTATCTGTGAATTACATTGATGAACAATGACGTCATTGCTCACCAATATATTGCATTTGGGTATCATTTCGATGGTCGTTACCTTTGCCAATCGGGAGATTCGCCATGACGGTAATGAGCAACATTTATATTGAAAATTCACCTAACTTTTCTTTGGAAGAGATTGGTGCGGCTCGTAATGCATTTTTGCAGTACGAACAGCAAAAACAGGTACATTTATTGGCAGTGATGCCTATCGAAGAGGCAGTGGCGATTTTACGTCACTGTACTATTGGTTATGTTCAGCAACTACTCAGTGAATTAGATAAAGGGGGCTATGACATTCGCGCTCGCCATTACGCTAACCAATTGGGGTTTATTTACTCAGAAGTTGAAACGGCACAAAGCTATTTAACCACTAGCGTGATTGAACATGTGAAGCAGCGTATTGGCTGGATTATTGTATTGGCACTACTTGGTATCGTATCCGGGCTGATTATTACCCAGTACGAAGATACATTGAGCCAGCTTGTGCTCTTGGCTGTGTATATGCCTGTTATTGCCGCTGCAGGTGGGAATACTGGCTCGCAAGCTGCGACGTTAGTCGTGCGCGCGTTGGCGGTTGGTGAATTACGCAAACGTCAATGGTTGCGCGTATTGTGGAAGGAGTGCCGTGTTGCGGTTTGCCTTGCGTTGGCTATCTCTGCGGTGATGGTGGCTCGCATTATGTTGTTTAGTGATGCCAACTCAACCGGAGGCTTTCCACTAGAAAACATTGCGTTTGCAATTGCGGTTGCGCTCTTTATCCAAGTCACTATTTCTACGACGATTGGCGGCTTATTACCCATTGCTGCGCGCGTTTTTAACTTAGATCCTGCGGTATTAGTTAGCCCAGTACTGGCTTCTATCGTCGATATTTCGGGTATGTGGATCTACTTTAACGTGGTGAACTATTCATTAGGACTGAGCTGACTGAACTTAACGACATCTTCAAAGAAGAGCGTCTCAAATTGAGCAATTGGGGCGGTAACACTAGTGTTATCGCCTTGATCTTGCGGATAATAATCAGTGATGAATTGAACAAATAATGTACTCGGTTTTCCTTGTTTATCTAAACCGAAGCCCGCCATGTTATGCGTTCCATAAAGCGAACCACTTTTGGCAATCAGCTGCCCTTGTATAGCTTGGCCACGCATACTACGTCGGTACTGTAAGGTACCGGATTCACCTGCTTTAGGCATGATGTCAATAAGCTTAAGGGTTTGATTATTAATCCAAATGTAATTCAGCACATCCACCATATTTTTTACTGACAGGCGGTTGTTACGTGATAAACCCGAACCATCAGCCAACTGAGCTTGTGCCAAGTTGATGCCTGTTCGAGAAAAAAGGATCTGCTTGATCGCCTCGGTGCCATTACTAAAACTGCCGGGTTGAATAAAAAAATGCTGGCCAAGTGTTTTGGTTAAACTGTCAGCAATCAAATTGTCAGACTCTTTAAGCATCATTTCTAACAACGGGTACAGTGGCATAGATTGATGTGTCGCTATCAATGAACCCTTTTCTATGCTCAGTTCATCTTGTTTTACACCCAGCTTAACCTCGCCTAGCAATTCAATACCCACTTGTTTGAGTTGCTTATAAATCATACGCGTGGCGTATAAGTTTGGGTCTTGCACGGCAAACTTTAGTGGAAGAGGTTGTGTTCGCTCGGCCAAACAGCCGTCGAGCTGGTAATGGTTCTGCTCTGAAGTGCGCAGTTCTAAATCACAGCGAGCACTCTCTTGTTCAGTCTTAGTGACACTTCTTGCGTAGCTGGTCACGTGAATGGGATAGTGCTCAGGCACATAAACCCGAGTTTTCCCGTTCGGCTGCGTATAAATAGAGGCTTGCACACAATTACCATCCAGAGTGATTGCACTTGATGGGGCGCTATAGCATACCCCCAGAATATCCCAAGGTGAGCCAACCGCACGGTCATAACCTGAAAAGGCTGAATTATCTAACCAAAGGTTGCCTTTTATTTGTGAGATGCCCTGTTTTTTTAGCTCGCTGAGTAGCTGCTTTATATCTTGGCTGGTTAACGTAGGGTCGCCAGAGAAGTGAATAACAATGTCATCGCCATGTTGAGTTAGCTGAGTCGTGAATCGAAATTGTTCGCCAAGCTCTAGCGTGGCGGCAAGCGCGGTGAGCATTTTTAAAGTGCTGGCAGGAGGGAAAAGCGCTTGTATGTTATTAGTATCTTGAAAAACCTGTTCAGTGGCTAAAGAGTGAACGAATAAACCCACCCGAGTACCTTGTGGCAGTGTTTGCAAAGGCGTATACGCCAAAGTCGATAAAGGAAAGAAGAAGGAGAGGATGAATAAAAAAGCACTGCGGTTTAATAAGAGCATAACACGGCATTTCAGGGCGGAGTGTGCATACAGTATAGCGAGATAAAAAAACGCCTGCTAGCAAGCAGGCGTTTTAAATCTATGACATTAAGCCAAGAATTAGAAGTCGTAACGTAGACCTAGTGCTAGTTCGTCTTCAGATGCAGCTTTACCTACTTTGTCTGAATCAAGTAGGTTGAAGTTGTAAGAGATGTACGAACGGAAGTTAGGTTTGAAGAAGTAAGTTGCATCAACTGCAAAGCTATCCGCTTCATCTTTTTTAGCGCCAGAAGTTTTAGACTCTAGGTAGTTGTATGTAGAAGTGAATACAGCTTGACCCATAGTGTATTTTGCTGCTAGCTCATAACCAGTTTTATCTGTTTTGCTTGCTGCTTTGTCTTGACCATCAACAAAAGTACCAGCGAAGTAGAAATCAGAGATAGCGTAAGACGCTGCTAGCATGTATTGATCAGAAGACGCATTCGCTGCTTTATCTTGATCTGCATAACCCGCACCTAGCTTAACGCCAGTGTCACCGATTGCATAGATAGCTGATAGAGAGTAGCCGTCTGCGTTGTTGTCTGTGATTGCAGACGTGCTTTCTTGACGATCAGCAAAACGGTAGCTTGCTTTAACGCCTAGATCAGCAAATTGACCTTTATAAGCCACCATGTTGTCTACGCGGTCTGCTACAACAATTTTATACGCTGCTTTGTTGCCGTGGTATGACATGATATCGGTAAAGTCAGTGATAACACCTAGAGCGCCGTCGTTTTTACCGTAAGTCACTTCACCGAAGTTACCGCCGATACCAGCATAAGTGTAACGGTTGTCCAAATCACCTTTGTTGTCAGCAGTGCCTTCATCAGCAGTAGTAAATTCGCCTTCGTAGAAACCAACGCCGTATAGGCTGTCGTTGATCGCTACTTTACCTAGGAAGTTTAGACGTACGCGTGATGCATCGTCCGCTTTGCCATCTTTAAGAGAAAGACGTGCTTCTGCGCGGCCGCCCATTTCTAGAGATGTACCGTCTTGGTTGTATAGCTCACCAGCATTTACACCAGTTACTACTGCAGCAGCTGATACTGCTAAAGCAATCAGAGTTTTGTTCATCTTATTAGTCCTAATTTACTGTCCATAAATATTTTTATTTGCGACGTCTATATCGTCCTTCGAGTGCTTTTGAACATTGAGTTGCATAAGTTGGGTTTTGTAAACCTTCACTAACGTACAACCAAACGTTACTAGCATTTCGTGTTCTACTTTTTACTCTTAAGTTCCGAAATTAGTTAGTAAAATGATATAAAACAGGTTTATGAACGCTGTTTTATTTCGTGTAAATAAATATCAAGTCTTTGTTTTTTATTTGGTTTATTGGTTTTTATTAACTGGTCTGAATAGTTTGTTTTTTATTTTTTTTTAGTGAGGTGGGTCGGTTTTTTGTGCGAAAACATTCGTGAAAATGAGCTTTGTGTCTGTTTTTTATCACTTTCCCCTAAACTCATTCACAGAAACCTGACAGGGGTCACGTGTGATTTAAGATGATTTAGTCACGAAGTTTGATTACACTGATTAGCAACTATGTTAATCCATGTACTACCTAACCTTTGTTGTGTTGGGTAGTTTTGTTTTGCCCAAATACGAATTTTGGCATTAGAGGTATAAAATGGAAAAAGTTCCAATGACAGTTCGTGGTGAACAATTGCTGCGCGAAGAGTTAGATAGGCTGCTAAAATTACGTCCACAAATTACCCAAGCTATTGCAACCGCACGTGAACTTGGCGACCTAAAAGAAAATGCGGAATATCACGCCGCTCGAGAAGAGCAAGGTATTTGTGAGGCTCAAATTCGTGATATTGAATATAAGCTATCTGTTGCTCAGGTGATCGATATCACTAAAATGGAAAATACAGGCAAAGTGATTTTTGGTTCAACAGTGACATTGATTGACAGTGATACTGATGAAGTGAAACGCTACCAGATTGTGGGTGAAGATGAAGCTGAGATTAAATCTGGGCGCATTTCTGTCAGCTCACCGATTGCCCGCGGTTTGATCGGTAAAATGGAAGGTGATGAGGTGATTATCGCCACTCCCGGTGGTGATAAAGATTTCGAAATCGATAAAGTTGAATACCTCTAATTCATTTCAACAACAATCAAAAAGGTCGCAGTGTGCGACCTTTTTTTGTCTGTATCCATCAGAGTCAGAGCGTCGATAACGCGACTGATTACTTACGAGGGATCTCGATTTTACGTTGCTCGGTTTGACGAAATAGTACGAGAATCTTACCAATGGTTTGTACTTTTTCTGCGCCAGTCTCACGCACGATAGCATCGATAATCAACTGCTTAGTTTCGCGATCTTCGGATGCTACTTTCACTTTGATCAGTTCGTGGTGGTTGAGGGCAATCTCGATTTCCGCTAGAACAGCCTCAGTGAGTCCATTCGCGCCCATCAGTACAACAGGTTTCAAACTGTGTGCTAGGCCTTTAAGGTGCTGCTTTTGTTTGGTGCTTAGGTTCATTATGCGGCCAATTTTATTTAATATAAGGGTTGAAAAAAGCTATTTTAACGCCATCTATCCCTGAAGACTATATTTTCTACCATACTTTCTTGGATGGAAACATTTCAGTTAGGAATCGAATGAGTAAACAGAAGCATTCGGCCAGCTCTAGTCGCTGGTTGAAAGAACATTTTGATGATAAATACGTGAATGAAGCCAAAAAGAGAGGTTATCGTTCGCGTGCTATTTTCAAAATAGAAGAGATTCAAAATAAAGATAAACTGCTTAGGCCAGGAATGACTGTTGTGGATTTAGGGGCGGCTCCCGGCGGGTGGTCTCAATATTCAGCGGGTATCGTCGGTGATAAAGGCCGAGTGATCGCGTGTGATATTTTGCCGATGGATCCTATTGTTGGCGTTGCTTTCTTACAAGGCGATTTTCGTGAAGAGGCCGTACTGGAAGCACTATTAGATCGTATACAGCCTGATATGGTTGATGTAGTGATGTCAGACATGGCACCTAACATCGCTGGAAATAATTCGGTTGATCAGCCAAGGGCAATGTATTTGGTTGAACTAGCTCTAGATATGTGTCGACAAGTTCTTACTCCAAATGGTAGTTTTGTGGTCAAGGTTTTTCAGGGAGAAGGCTTTGATGATTATGTCAAAGAAGTTCGAAACCTGTTTAAAGTCGTGAAAATAAGAAAACCAGACTCTTCGCGAGCTCGCTCAAGAGAAGTCTTTGTTGTAGCCACTGGTTACAAAGGTTAACGTTTTTGCTGTACAAGGCATAAGTTAACATATGGCTACAGGTTACAAACTGTAGTACCCTACCTTTAATTACAATTAGTTATCGCGAGGCTTACACCTTGAGTGATATGGCAAAAAATTTAATTCTGTGGCTAGTTATAGCTGTCGTTTTAATGTCGGTATTCCAGAGCTTTGGCCCTGGTGATAGTAACGGCAAAGCAGTGGATTACACCACGTTCGTACAGGAAGTTGGCCAAGGCCAGATTCAAGAAGCTCAATTTAACAATAGTGAAATTTCCTTTACTCGTAGAGGCGGTGGTACTCGCTATGTAACTTACATGCCCGTGTACGATCAAAAACTGCTTGATGATTTGATTAATCAAAACGTTAAAGTACAAGGTACACCACCAGAAGAGCAAAGTTTGCTCGGGACCATTTTTATCTCTTGGTTCCCAATGATCCTACTGATCGGTGTTTGGATATTCTTCATGCGTCAAATGCAAGGTGGCGGTGGCAAAGGTGCCATGTCATTTGGTAAGAGCAAAGCTCGTATGATGAGTGAAGAGCAAATCAAAACCACGTTCGGTGATGTGGCTGGGTGTGACGAAGCGAAAGAAGATGTGAAAGAGCTTGTGGATTACTTGCGTGATCCGAGTCGCTTCCAAAAACTGGGTGGGAAAATTCCAACGGGTGTTTTGATGGTTGGTCCTCCTGGTACAGGTAAAACATTACTGGCAAAAGCAATTGCTGGTGAGGCGAAAGTACCGTTCTTCACTATATCTGGTTCTGATTTCGTTGAAATGTTTGTCGGTGTCGGTGCATCTCGTGTACGTGACATGTTCGAGCAAGCGAAAAAGGCTTCACCTTGTATCATCTTTATTGATGAGATTGATGCGGTAGGTCGTCAACGTGGTGCTGGTGTCGGCGGCGGTCACGATGAGCGTGAGCAGACTTTAAACCAAATGTTGGTTGAAATGGATGGTTTTGAAGGCAATGAAGGCGTTATCGTCATTGCGGCAACTAACCGTCCAGACGTTTTAGACCCAGCATTGCTGCGTCCGGGGCGTTTTGACCGTCAAGTGGTGGTCGGTTTACCTGATGTTCGCGGCCGTGAACAGATCTTGAAAGTTCATATGCGCAAAGTACCTTTAGCTGGTGATGTTGAACCTTCATTGATTGCTCGCGGAACACCGGGTTTCTCTGGTGCCGATTTGGCGAACTTAGTGAACGAGGCGGCGTTATTCTCTGCTCGCGGTAACAAACGCAATGTTTCAATGGTTGAGTTTGAGTTAGCAAAAGACAAAATCATGATGGGTGCTGAACGTCGTTCGATGGTGATGTCTGAAGAAACTAAAGCATCAACAGCTTATCATGAAGCAGGACACGCCATTGTTGGTCGTTTGGTACCTGAACATGATCCTGTTTATAAAGTATCGATTATTCCACGTGGTCGAGCTTTAGGTGTGACGATGTACTTGCCTGAACAAGACAGAGTTAGCATGTCGAAGCTGCATCTTGAGTCTATGATTTCAAGCTTGTATGGCGGTCGTTTAGCGGAAGAGTTAATTTACGGCCCAGAAAACGTTTCAACTGGTGCATCAAACGATATCGAACGTGCGACAGCCATTGCTCGTAAAATGGTTACTCAATGGGGCTTTTCGGAAAAACTTGGCCCATTGTTGTATGCAGAAGATGAAGGTGAAGTCTTCTTAGGGCGCAGCGTGACTCAAACTAAGCATGTGTCTGAAGATACTGCTAAGTTGATTGATGACGAAGTTCGTAAAATTATTGACCGCAACTATGATCGTGCGCGTAAAATCCTTGAAGAAAATATGGATATTATGCATGCAATGAAAGATGCGTTGATGAAATACGAAACGATTGATGCAGGCCAAATTGATGACTTAATGGAGCGTAAAACCGAGATTCGCGAACCTGCAGGTTGGGCTGATCAAGCCAAAGCTCAAGCAGAAAAAGCGGAAGCGGAAAAAGCTCAAGAGCCAAAAGTAGAGCCAGCAGCAGAAGACGAAGTAGCCACTGAGTCCTCAGAAAAGAAAGATGCTGAGTAATCGTTAATATTCAAATTAAACCCCGAGCTTTCTCGGGGTTTTTGTGTTTTAGAGCAAAATGAAGATTCAAACCCCAACAAAGACACTTATCCTCGATCGTCCTCATGTCATGGGTATCTTGAACATGACTCCGGATTCATTTTCCGATGGTGGAAAATTTAACGCGCTAGATTTGGCACTAGAGCATGCCGATAAAATGATTGCCGCAGGTGTCAGCATTATTGATATTGGAGGGGAGTCAACTCGGCCGGGTGCTCCAGAAGTGACTCTCGATGACGAATTATCTCGTGTTATTCCTATTATTAAAGCTATTCGTGCAAAATATGACGTCTGGATTTCAATTGACACCAGTAAAGCTGAAGTGATGCGTCAGGCGGTTGAGGCTGGTGCTGACTTGATTAATGATGTTCGTGCACTGCAAGAGCCGGGGGCATTAGAGGTTGCGGCTAAAGCACAAGTGCCTGTCTGTATCATGCATATGCAAGGCCAGCCACGAACGATGCAAACCAGTCCACATTACCAAGATGTGTTAGCGGATGTTAAGCTCTTTCTAGAAGATCGAGTCGCAGCGTGCGCGCGCGCGGGGATCGCGCGTGCAAATATTATCCTCGACCCCGGTTTTGGATTTGGCAAAACCATTGAGCATAATTATTATCTGCTTGCACATCTAGACGCATTTCATCAGCTAGGTTTGCCGATATTGGCTGGGATGTCTCGTAAGTCAATGATTTTTAAACTACTCAATAAAAAACCAGCTGAATGTATGGTGGCGAGCGTTACCTGTGCAGCTGTAGCGGCAATGAAAGGTGCACAGATTATTCGTGTCCATGATGTGAACGAAACCATTGAAGCAATGAAAATAGTACAAACCATTATTCAAAATAGTTAACAATAATAATTAAGGAAAAATCATGTCTGACAAAAGACGTTACTTTGGTACAGATGGTGTCCGCGGTAAAGTTGGACAGTATCCTATCACTCCCGATTTCGTATTAAAACTTGGCTGGGCGGCTGGACGTGTATTGGCAAAACAAGGCACGAAAAAAGTCATTATTGGTAAAGATACGCGCATTTCAGGTTATATGCTTGAGTCGGCTCTAGAAGCGGGCTTAGCCGCTGCAGGATTAAAGGCGATTTTTACCGGACCTATGCCGACGCCAGCTGTTGCTTACCTGACTCAAACCTTTCGTGCAGAAGCGGGGATCGTTATCTCAGCGTCGCATAACCCTTATTACGATAACGGCATCAAATTCTTCTCATCCGAAGGGACTAAATTACCTGATGAAATTGAATTGGAGATCGAAGCTGAATTGGATAAACCGATTGAGTGTGTCGAGTCTGCCGAACTTGGTAAGGCTTCACGTATGGTCGACGCTGCAGGGCGGTATATCGAGTTTTGTAAAAGTACCTTTCCATCGCAATGGAATTTATCAAAGCTGAAAATCGTCGTTGACTGTGCTCATGGTGCCACCTATCACATCGCTCCTAATGTCTTTAAGGAACTTGGCGCTGAAGTGATAGCAATGGGGGTTG
This sequence comes from Vibrio sp. V23_P3S9T160, assembly GCF_963886625.1. Classification (NCBI taxonomy): domain Bacteria; kingdom Pseudomonadati; phylum Pseudomonadota; class Gammaproteobacteria; order Vibrionales; family Vibrionaceae; genus Vibrio; species Vibrio sp. V23_P3S9T160. Next base: position 60,216 of record NZ_CAWPDB010000105.1, on the reverse strand, counting down.
AGCCAGATGGTCTGAATATTAATGACGAAGTTGGAGCAACGGATGTCCGTGCGTTGCAACAGCGCGTTGTGGCAGAAAAAGCAGATTTAGGGCTGGCATTTGATGGTGATGGCGATCGCTTAATTATGGTTGATGAGCTTGGCAATAAAGTGGATGGAGATCAAATTGCCTATATCATCGCCCGTGATGCCCTGAGACGTGGAGAATTAAAAGGTGGTGTTGTTGGAACGCTAATGACAAACCTTGGTATGGAAAACGGCTTAAAGCAGTTAGGTATCCCTTTTGTGCGAGCGGCGGTTGGTGACCGTTATGTGATGGAAAAATTGCTGGCAAAAGGCTGGAAAATTGGCGCAGAAAATTCAGGGCACATCATACTGCTAGACAAAGTGACTACGGGTGATGCGATTGTTGCGGCGTTGCAAGTTCTTGCTTCCGTTGTGGGCAGTGAAATGTCGCTCAATGAACTGGCTAAAGGCATGACGCTTTACCCGCAGGTTTTAGAAAACGTACGTTTTAGTGGTGATTCCAACCCATTAGAAGCCGAAGCGGTAAAAGCAGCTGTAGCTGCCGTAGAAGCGGAACTTGGTAGCCAAGGTCGAGTGCTCTTGCGTAAATCAGGTACTGAACCTTTATTGCGCGTGATGGTGGAAGGGGAAGATGCTGAGCTAGTAAAAAATTCAGCATTAAAGATAGCTCAAGCGGTTAAAGATAATTGCTAACCAGAAAAATAATATGAGTTAACCTAGGATTTCATGACCGTAATTCGGCTTGAAATCTTATGGTTAGCTATACACATAGGGTGTTGTTGCCCTTTTTTTAACCGCTTGAAGCATAAACTCCATTTTTTTATAAAATACTCCTTGTCAGCATGGGATGCATTCGTTAGTATTGCGTCCGCCTTCGTTGAGGAGGCCGCTAGCCTTGTTCAAGTCAGTTGATAAGAACGGCGCTGGCTCAACTATTTGGAACATAGGTGGAAGTAATGTTTACAGTTCTACTTGTGATTTACCTGTTGGCAGCGCTTGGTATCATTGGCCTAGTGTTAATTCAACAAGGTAAAGGCGCAGATATGGGAGCCTCTTTCGGTGCTGGCGCGTCAAACACTGTGTTTGGTGCTAGTGGCTCAGGAAATTTCCTAACCCGAATGACTGCAATTTTTGCAACCGTATTCTTCATTCTTAGTTTGGCATTGGGCAATTTGTCTACGCATAAAACTGAATCACAATGGATTGACCCAACTAAAGGTCAAGTGATTGAGCAAACTACGGATACAGCGAGTGACGTTCCAGTAAAATCTGGTGACGAAATCCCGCAATAACTTATCTTAGATAAGTACAAATAATTGCCGAGATGGTGAAATTGGTAGACACACTAGCATGAGGTGCTAGCGCCTTAGGTGTGAGGGTTCGAGTCCCTCTCTCGGCACCATTATTTACAAACTTGTAAATCACTTGATAGAGCGTATAATGCTCGCAAGTCGGACGCGGGGTGGAGCAGCTTGGTAGCTCGTCGGGCTCATAACCCGAAGGTCGTCGGTTCAAATCCGGCCCCCGCAACCAATTCTTTTTGGGTTTTGGATGCAAGTTTGTGCAGTGTCAACCTCACTGCAATTGAGAATTTAGATTCTCAATCATCAGGGTCCAGCAACAAAAAACCCCGACTAATCGGGGTTTTTTGTTATCTGAGTTTCTCAAGTACGAGATTTTCAGATAGTTGCTTGGAATTTAAATTGGGCTCTGTGCCCTTTTTTTGTTTCTGGAGTGGTTTAAATGACTGGTTTAGAAAGACAACTTACTGAAATGCTTGACGCTCCAGTAGCGGCATCAGGTTATGAGTTAGTTGGATTAGAATTTATTCGTGCCGGAGAGCACTCAACATTACGCATCTATATTGATCATGAAAACGGTATTAACGTTGATGATTGCGCAGAAGTGAGCCATCAAGTGAGTGCTGTGCTCGATGTTGAAGATCCAATTTCTGTGGCTTACAACCTAGAAGTTTCTTCACCAGGTTTAGAGAGACCACTTTTTAAAGCAGCGCATTATGAACAGTTTATTGGTCACGAAGTCAGCATCGTTTTGAAAATGGGTGTCGGCAACCGTCGCAAATGGAAAGGAATTATCCATTCTATTGATGGTGAAACCGTTGCAATTAGCGTTGATGGGAAAGAAGAACTATTTGCGCTAAGCAATATTTCTAAAGCTAACCTGATCCCTAAATTTTAGTTCTCCTAGAGAAAAGAGCTTAAGAGGCTAGATTAAATGAGTAAAGAAATTTTAGCGGTAGTTGAGGCGGTTTCGAACGAGAAGGCCGTACCTCGTGAGCGTATTTTTGAGGCGCTTGAAACTGCGCTTGCCACATCAACAAAGAAGAAACATGAAATTGAAGTCGATGTACGTGTTGCTATCGACCGTAAAACGGGTGAGTTTGAAACTTTTCGCCGTTGGTTAATCGTTGAAAATGTTGAACATCCAACAAAAGAAATTTCATACGATGCAGCTAAATACGATGACGAAACAGCTGAACTTGGTCAATATATTGAAGATCAAATTGAATCAGTGACCTTTGACCGTATTACAACACAAACAGCAAAACAAGTTATCGTACAAAAAGTGCGTGAAGCTGAACGTGCGCAAATCGTCGAACAGTTTATTGATAACGAAGGTGAGTTGGTTACTGGCGTTGTTAAGAAAGTAAACCGTGATTCGGTTATTCTGGATTTAGGTAATAACGCTGAAGCGGTTATTTTACGTGATGACCAGCTACCGCGTGAAAACTTTCGTCCAGGTGACCGAGTTCGTGGTCTGCTATATGCTGTACGCCCTGAAGCGCGCGGATTCCAACTCTTCATTACTCGTTCAAAACCAGAAATGCTCGCTGAGCTATTCCGTGTAGAAGTGCCAGAAATCGGTGAAGAGCTGATTGAATTGAAAGCCGCGGCTCGTGATCCGGGTTCACGTGCGAAAATTGCAGTCAAAACCAATGACAAACGCATTGACCCTGTGGGCGCGTGTGTCGGTATGCGTGGAGCACGTGTTCAAGCCGTATCGAGTGAGCTCGGCGGTGAGCGCATTGATATCGTTCTTTGGGATGATAACCCAGCTCAATTTGTTATCAATGCAATGGCACCAGCAGATGTTGCATCGATCATCATGGATGAAGATACGCACTCAATTGATATTGCTGTTGAAGCGGATAACCTAGCGCAAGCAATCGGTCGTAATGGTCAAAACGTACGTCTCGCTTCTCAACTGACTGGTTGGGAATTGAATGTTATGACGGTTGCTGATCTACAGAAAAAACATCAAGAAGAATCGATGGCTTCTATTGAAAACTTCATGAAGTACCTCGATATCGAGCAAGACTTCGCTGAGTTATTGGTTGAAGAAGGCTTCTCAACGCTTGAAGAAGTGGCTTATGTGCCAGTTGCTGAGCTACTTGAAGTTGACGGCCTAGATGAAGATATCATCGAAGCATTGCGTACTCGCGCGAAGAATGCGTTGACCACGATTGCGCTAGCACAAGAAGAGTCTTTTGAAGGGCTAGAGCCAGCAGAAGATCTGCTCGCACTAGAAGGTTTAGAGCGTGAAATGGCCTTTAAACTCGCAGCGAAAGGCATAGTCACATTAGAAGATCTTGCTGACCAAGGTATTGATGACCTCGAAAATATTGAAGGTCTAACAGAAGAACGCGCAGGTCAATTGATCATGGCAGCGCGCAATATTTGTTGGTTTAGCGAAGAAGAATAATTCTCAGCAAGGGGAGAGAGCGGCATGACACAACTTACAGTTAAAGCACTGAGTGAAGAAATTGGTACGCCAGTTGACCGCTTGTTAGAACAACTTGCTGATGCAGGCATGAACAAAACGAGTTCTGATAACGTTTCTGATGATGAAAAGCATAAGCTACTGTCACATCTTAGAAAAGAGCACGGTGATACCACTGGTGACTCAGAGCCGACTCGTTTGACGTTGCAGCGAAAAACACGCAGCACATTGAGCGTCAATGCCGGCGGCGGCAAAAGTAAGAATGTTCAAGTTGAAGTGCGTAAAAAACGTACCTACGTTAAGCGCAGTGCAGTAGACGATGAAGCAACACGTGAAGCGGAAGAAGCCGCGCAACGTGAAGCACAAGAATTAGCAGCGCGTGAAGCACAAGCAAAAGCAGAGCGCGAAGCCGAAGAAAAAGCAAAGCGTGAAGCCGAAGAAAAAGCGAAGCGTGAGGCACAAGAGAAAGCGAAGGTTGAAGCACAAACGAATGCAACAGCTAACGCGGATGAGAAAGCAAAACGTTCTGCAGTGAAACCAGAACTTTCTGCTGAAAATAAAATGAAGCAAGAAGCAGCGCGAAAAGAAGCCGAAGAGCTTAAACGTCGTCAAGAAGCCGAAGCATTACGTAAAGCTGAAGAGGAAAGTCAGCGCCAGCTAGAAATAGCACGTGAATTGGCTGAGAAGAATAAAGAGCGTTGGTCTGCTGAAGAAGAGAAAAAGGGTAGTATGGAAGAAAATACAGATTACCATGTTACGACTTCAACGTATGCACGTGAAGCCGAAGATGAAGCAGATCGCCGTGAAGAAGGTGCTAGCCGTAAATCTACGAAAGCTAATAAGAGCAAAATCTCATCTCAGGATGATAAGCAAGAGCGCGGTACGCGCCGAGGCAAAGCTCGTAAAGGTCGTATGGCTAAACCTGCATCGATGCAACATGGTTTTGATAAAACAGCGGTTGTCGCTAAGCAAGATGTTGTGATCGGTGAAACGATTGTTCTTTCTGAACTGGCAAACAAAATGTCAGTGAAAGCAACTGAAGTTATCAAAGTGATGATGAAGATGGGCGCAATGGCAACCATCAACCAAGTGATCGACCAAGAAACCGCGCAATTAGTCGCTGAAGAAATGGGTCATAAAGTTCTCATCCGCAAAGAGAATGAACTGGAAGAAGCGATCCTTTCTGACCGTGATAACAAGTTTGAAGCAGTGCCTCGTGCGCCAGTTGTGACCATCATGGGTCACGTTGACCACGGTAAGACATCAACACTTGATTACATCCGTCGCACACACGTTGCATCAGGCGAGGCCGGTGGTATTACTCAGCACATTGGTGCTTACCACGTTGAAACACCAAACGGTATGATCACCTTCCTTGATACTCCTGGACACGCTGCGTTTACTTCAATGCGTGCTCGTGGTGCTCAAGCGACAGATATCGTTGTATTGGTTGTTGCAGCAGATGATGGCGTGATGCCACAAACGGTTGAAGCGATTCAACATGCGAAAGCGGCGAATGTACCACTTATCGTTGCAGTGAACAAAATTGATAAAGATGGCGCGAACCCAGATGGCGTGAAAAATGAGCTTGCTCAACACAACATCATTCCTGAAGAGTGGGGCGGTGAGAACATGTTTGTTCACATCTCTGCGAAACAGGGAACTAATATTGATGGCCTACTAGAAGCTATCCTACTTCAAGCTGAAGTTCTTGAGCTTCATGCTGTTAAAGATGGTATGGCGTCTGGTGTGGTGGTTGAATCTCGTCTTGATAAAGGCCGTGGCCCTGTGGCAACCGTTCTTGTTCAATCAGGAACACTACGCAAAGGCGACATCGTACTGTGTGGTCAAGAATATGGCCGTGTTCGTGCGATGCGCGACGAAACTGGTAACGAAGTTACGGAAGCGGGCCCATCAATTCCTGTTGAAATTCTAGGTTTGTCTGGTGTTCCTGCTGCTGGTGATGAAGCAACAGTAGTTCGTGATGAGCGTAAAGCACGTGAAGTGGCAAATTATCGTCAAGGTAAATTCCGTGATGTGAAGCTTGCACGTCAGCAGAAATCTAAGCTCGAAAACATGTTCTCTAACATGACAGCGGGTGAAGTGGCTGAACTGAACGTGGTACTAAAAGCAGACGTTCAAGGTTCAGTTGAAGCCATTGCTGATTCACTGCGTAACCTTTCAACTGATGAAGTGAAAGTGAACATCGTGGGTTCTGGTGTGGGTGGTATCACAGAAACTGACGCAGTACTTGCAGCAGCTTCTAACGCTATCGTACTTGGCTTTAACGTTCGTGCTGATGCATCAGCTCGTCGTACTATCGAATCTGAAAACTTAGACCTACGTTACTACTCAATCATTTATCAATTGATTGACGAAGTAAAAGCGGCCATGAGCGGCATGCTAGCACCAGAGTTTAAGCAAGAGATCATTGGTCTTGCTCAGGTTCGTGAAGTATTTAAATCACCTAAACTAGGCGCAGTTGCTGGTTGTATGGTGACTGAAGGCGTTATCAAACGTAATAGCCCTATCCGTGTTCTACGTGATAACGTGGTTATCTACGAAGGTGAGCTTGAGTCGCTACGTCGCTTTAAAGATGACGTGCAAGAAGTGAAGAATGGCTACGAATGTGGTATCGGCGTTAAGAACTACAATGATGTTCGCGTTGGTGACCAAATCGAAGTCTTCGAAACAGTGGAAATTAAACGTACACTGGATTAATTGACTGACGTTGCTGTATTGAAATAGACAGTAATCGGTTGTTGAATACACCATGGGGGGCTGGGTTGAACCATCCCCCCATTCTTTCTATATGTGAGAAAAGATATGTCAAAAGAATTTAGCCGCACGCAGCGCGTATCCCAACAGCTGCAAAAAGAACTCGCTATGATCATACAACGTGAAGTCCGCGACTCACGCTTAGGTATGGTGACTATTTCAGAAGTCGAAGTGTCACGTGACCTTGCTTATGCAAAAGTGTTTGTGACGTTTCTATGCGTTGGTGAGCAGACCCCAGAAAGCTGCTTAGCTGCGTTAAAAGAGCATGAAGTTCATATCCGCATGATGCTTGGCAAACGTATTCGCTTACGTTTGACACCAGAAATTCGCTTCACTTATGACAATACTTTGGTTGAAGGTATGCGCATGTCCAACTTGGTGACTGAAGTGGTCAGCAATGATAAGCGCAGACAGAAAGATGCAGGACGTGAAGATGAAGCGTCTGCAGAAGAAGGGAATGAATAGATGGCTCGTCGTCGTAAAGGTCGCCCAATTAACGGGGTAATTTTACTGGATAAGCCAACGGGTATCTCCTCGAATGATGCCTTACAAAAAGTAAAACGTATTTATTTTGCAGAAAAAGCCGGACACACTGGCGCGCTCGATCCCTTGGCAACAGGAATGTTGCCTATTTGCCTTGGTGAAGCGACAAAATTCTCTCAGTTTTTACTTGATTCAGATAAGCGTTATCGAGTCATTGCAAAACTGGGTGAGAGAACCAATACCTCTGATTCAGACGGAGAGGTAGTGGAAACACGCCCTGTCAATGTGCAATTAAATACCCTGCGAGAGTGTATCGAGCGTTTTCGTGGTGAAACCGACCAAATTCCGTCAATGTTTTCTGCACTGAAGTATCAAGGCCGTCCTCTATATGAATACGCTCGTGAAGGCATTGATATTCCGCGCGAATCTCGAAAAATCACTGTCTATGATATTGGATTGATTCGTTTCGAAGGTGATAAAGTTGAAATGGATGTGCACTGTTCGAAAGGCACGTATATCCGCACTATCGTGGATGACTTAGGTGAAATGCTTGGTTGTGGCGCACATGTGACCATGCTGCGTCGTACTGCGGTCGCGAAGTACCCATATGAGAAGATGGTGACTTTAGAGCAACTTGATGCATTGCTGCAACAGGCGCTGCGTGATGATGTCGCACCGAAAAATGTGTTGGACTCGTTATTGATGCCAATGGACAGTGCGGTGCAAGATTTGCCGGAAGTTAACCTTATTCCTGAGTTGGCAGACATGGTACAACATGGCCAACCAGTGCAAGTGTTGGGTGTGCCACTTGATGGCACAGTGCGCATGACCATGGGTGAAGAGAAACTCTTTATCGGTGTGGGTGAAATTGACCAAGATGGTCGTGTTGCGCCTAAGCGATTGGTCGTTTTTAGAGACGAAGAGTCGCTTTAAATAGCTATTGCTTAACGTTGGGGATTTCCCTATAATCCCGGCTTCGCGTAGCGGCTGAATCAGAGATTGGCTGCTACACCTTTAAACTTACTCTTATTAGGAGAGCATTATGTCTCTGAATGCAGAAACTAAAGCGGCAATCGTTGCTGAATACGCACGTGGCGAAGGCGACACTGGTTCACCAGAAGTACAAGTAGCACTACTAACTGCTTCTATCAACCACCTACAAGGTCACTTCAAAACTCACAAAGGCGATCACCACAGCCGTCGTGGTCTACTACGTATGGTTTCAAGCCGTCGTAAGCTTCTAGACTACCTAAAAGGTAAAGATTTAGGTCGTTACCAAGACCTAATCAAACGTCTTGAGCTACGTCGCTAAGATCAGTTTGTTCAGAAAAGGGGCTTTTAGCCCCTTTTTTGTTATCTAAATTTGGCACAATCTCTCCTAAGTCGCTATACTACCCGCCGTTAAAGTGTGTTGTATGTAGTTTAACGCTTCATACTCATAGCATTACAGTCACCGAAGTCGGCCAGCAGGTCGCGGCTATTAAAAGTAGCGTTCAGATACCAGTGGGAGCGGCAAGCCCAACGCTTTGTTTCCCGTGATATAGAGCCTATTTTTACTAGTCGCGATTCGTAATGTCTTGAGTGTTATTTCATTCAATCTAGAGGCAACTCTAGAGCAAGGATAAACAATGTTTGATAAACCAGTAGTGAAATCATTCCAATACGGTAATCATACCGTCACTCTAGAAACCGGCGTTATCGCACGCCAAGCTACATCGGCCGTTATGGTCACTATGAACGATACTGCGGTATTCGTTTCTGTTGTTGGTAAAAAAGAAGCAGTAGAAGGTCAAGACTTCTTCCCTCTTACTGTTAACTACCAAGAGCGTACTTACGCAGCGGGTAAAATTCCAGGTGGCTTCTTCAAGCGTGAAGGTCGTCCATCAGAAGGCGAAACTTTGACTGCGCGTCTGATTGACCGCCCAATTCGTCCTCTTTTCCCTAATGCATTTAAAAATGAAGTTCAAGTCATCGCGACAGTGATGTCTGTAAACCCAGACGTTCAACCTGATATCGTGACTATGATTGGTACTTCAGCAGCACTTGCTATCTCTGGTATTCCATTCAATGGTCCTATTGGCGCGGCGCGCGTGGGTCACATTGATGGTCAATTAGTGCTTAACCCAAGCATGACCGAGCTTGCTGTATCTCGTCTTGATCTTGTGGTTGCAGGTACAGACAACGCGGTACTGATGGTTGAGTCAGAAGCGGATAACCTAACTGAAGAAGAAATGCTAGCAGCGGTTGTTTACGGCCACGACCAACAACAAGCTGTGATTAAAGCGATCAATGAATTTGCTGCTGAAGTTGCCACTCCAGCTTGGGATTGGGTTGCTCCTCAAGAGAACACAGTACTTAACAGCAAGATCGCTGAACTAGCAGAAGCTAAGCTTGTTGAAGCTTACAAAATCACTGAAAAAATGGCTCGTTACGACCGTATTCATGAAATTGCTGCTGAAGTAAACAAAGTAATTCTTGCTGAAGATCCTGAAGCAAATGCGAAAGAAATCCACACTATCTTCCACGATCTAGAGAAGACGGTTGTACGTCGTAGCATTATTGCTGGCAACCCACGTATTGACGGTCGTGAAAAAGACATGGTTCGTGCGCTAGACGTACGCACTGGTATTCTTCCTCGTACTCACGGTTCTGCACTATTTACTCGTGGTGAAACTCAGGCAATCGTAACCGCTACTCTTGGTACTCAGCGTGATGCTCAAATCATCGATGAGCTAACAGGTGAGCGTAAAGATAACTTCCTACTACACTACAACTTCCCTCCATACTGTGTGGGCGAAACTGGTTTTGTAGGCTCTCCTAAGCGTCGTGAAATCGGCCACGGTAAACTGGCTAAGCGTGGTATCGCTGCCGTTATGCCTTCAGTGGAAGAGTTCCCATACACAGTTCGTGTAGTATCAGAAATCACAGAATCTAACGGTTCATCTTCAATGGCTTCGGTATGTGGTACTTCTCTTGCTCTGATGGATGCAGGTGTACCTATCAAGTCTTCAGTTGCAGGTATTGCAATGGGTCTTGTTAAAGAAGGCGATGATTTCGTTGTTCTTTCTGACATTCTTGGTGATGAAGATCACCTAGGTGACATGGACTTTAAAGTAGCGGGTACTAACCAAGGTATCACTGCACTGCAAATGGACATTAAGATCGAAGGTATCACCAAAGAGATCATGCAAATTGCGCTAAACCAAGCACAAGGTGCACGTAAGCATATCCTTTCTGTGATGGATCAAGCGATCTCTGGTGCTCGCGCTGAGATTTCTGAATTTGCACCACGCATTTACACCATGAAGATCAGCTCTGAGAAAATCAAAGACGTGATCGGTAAAGGTGGTGCTGTGATCCGTGCTCTAACTGAAGAGACGGGCACAACCATCGAAATCGAAGATGACGGCACAATCAAGATTGCGGCAACCGATAGCGCTCAAGCTAAAGAAGCGATTCGTCGCATTGAAGAGATCACGGCTGAAGTTGAAGTCGGCGCTATCTATACTGGTAAGGTCGCTCGTCTGGCTGATTTTGGCGCGTTCGTTAACATTCTTCCAGGTAAAGATGGTCTGGTACACATTTCTCAAATCGCGGATCAACGCATCGAGAAAGTGTCTGATTACTTGAAAGAAGGCCAAGAAGTTCAAGTTAAAGTACTTGAAATCGACCGCCAAGGCCGTGTTCGTCTAAGCATGAAAGAAGCGGTAGAGAAACCAGCTGAAGAAGTTGTTGCAGCACCAACGGCTGAATAAGGCCACTTTAAGCTTGAGAAGCACGGCGCTTTAGTCGCCTTTTCAACATAAAGCATGATATAAAGGGAGCGTTATTCGCTCCCTTTTTCATGCCTAGATTAATGCGATACACCCACTTATCTTGGGCTTTGGGGTACACAGGAGTTTTATTTGTGAAATGGTTTCCAACGGCCGCATTGAGTGCTTTGATACTGATAATGTCGGGCTGCGCGTCAACTCAAAATGACAATCAAAGTCAATGGGTATACCCTCCGATGGCAGTGCCATTGCAGTCTTCATTACAGCAACAAGTTCAGATAGCGCGTTTGACGCAACTGCTACAACGTACTGATCTGCCTGATGATGTGCGGGCCAAAATGTTTTATGAGCGTGGTAACAACTATGACAGTGTTGGGCTACGCACTTTAGCACGTTTAGATTTTGAGCAGTCGCTCGCGTTTAACCCGGCGCAGCCTGATATCTTTAATTTATTAGGCGTGTATTACACGCAAGTTGCAGAGTTTGATGCCGCTTATGAGGCATTTGATTCGACATTAGAACTTGAACCTGACAATTTTTACGCTGAGCGTAACAGAGCCATCGCACTTTATTACGGCGACCGTACAGAACTTGCGCTGGAAGAGATTCGCGCACATCATCAACATGACCCTAGCGATCCCTTTCGTGCATTGTGGCTATATATTATTCAAAGTGAAAGCGAGCCTTTGCAGGCACGTGTGGATCTCTTCAATCGCTATAAAGTTCGAGATGATCAATGGGGATGGCTCTTGGTTGCGTTAACGCTTAAGGAGATATCGGAAGAGCAAGCTTTTAAGATGATCTTAGAAGAAGGCAGCGGTAATGCGATACAAGCACAGCGTTTAACTGAGGTCTATTTTTATCTCGCTAAGCGTTACCAACAAGAGGGAAATTACGCGCACGCGATCGCCTTGTACAAGCTTGCGTTGTCATTTAACGTCTACGAATATGTTGAGCATCGATACGCTTATCTTGAATTGGGGAAAATTTTCCAGCAAGTAAGAGCCGACTATTTAGCTAAGGCGAAAGCTGAGCAGCCAGAGTCTCAGCAATAAGTACCTTATTATATCCTTTTCCTTAAAGCCGCTGACTTTTTCAGCGGCTTTTTTGTTGCTTAACGAGCTAAAGATCCATAAAATAGTTAGCCTTGATAACCATTTTAATTTGAAAAACAGTGAAACTAGAAGCTAACTTAGAAAAATTAGAGCGTTTTAGTGCCAAAATCTGGCGTCGGTATAGCAAAGCTGATCCCATTTCACAATTGAGCTTTAATGAATATGATTACCTTAAAGTGATTCAAAGCTCTTCTTTGCCACTGCGCTTAACTGATTTAGCCAATGAGATGGAAGTGAGTAAACCATCGGTATCAAATATGGTTAAAAGGCTTAAAAATAAAGGGTTAGTTCAGACGGCACAATGCCAAGATGATGCGCGTTCTTACCGAGTTTCTCTCACCGATACTGCGCGTGAGCATTTAGCGGATGAAGCGAAAGTGTACGCTGTTGTCGCAGAGCAAGTGATTAAGCATCTCTCGGAAGAAGAAGCACTGTGTTTTAATATGTTGTTATCCAAAGTATTACTTTAATTTACTTATATAGTTAGCTTTGCTAACTATGGTGTCTTTATGAAAAGTTCAATTTACCGCCAATTTTGGCGTTATACCATTCCGACCGTGGCAGCTATGTTGGTCAATGGCTTGTATCAAGTGGTGGATGGTATTTTTATTGGTCATTATGTTGGTGCTGAGGGATTGGCAGGCATTAACGTTGCGTGGCCTATTATTGGCTTTATTTTAGGGCTTGGCATGTTGGTGGGCGTTGGAACTGGTGCTCTGGCTTCGATCAAGCAAGGTGAAGGGAACATGGCGGCAGCTAAGCAAGTGCTTGCTACTGGTCTATTGTTGCTTGTGATGCTAGCTCCCGTGGTGGCGACAATTCTATGGTTTCTTGCGGACGATTTCATTGCGTGGCAAGGCGTTGAAGGACGAGTCTACGAACTTGGCTTGCAATATTTGCAGGTATTAGTGATCGCTTGTGTCTTTACGCTTGGCTCTATTGCGATGCCTTTCTTGTTACGAAACGACGACAGCCCTAATTTAGCCACATTACTGATGGTGAGTGGTGCGATAATCAATATTCTCTTTGATTATCTGTTTATTGCCGTTTTACATTGGGAACTTACTGGTGCCGCCATAGCAACGGCACTCGCACAACTAAGTGTGACTGTATTGGGCATAGGCTATTTCTTTTCGACGCGAGCCAAGTTGCAGCTGTCACTCTCGGTGATGAGGGTGCAATGGTCGTTGTTACCTAAGATTGTTGCGATTGGTACTTCAAGCTTTTTTATGTATGCCTACGGTTCGATGATGGTAGCGGTGCACAACAGTCTATTTGCTCACTATGGCAGCGCGGTACTTGTTGGGGCATACGCTATATTAGGCTATATCGTCACGGTTTATTACTTAACGGCAGAGGGCATCGCGAATGGTATGCAGCCGTTAGTTAGCTTCAATTATGGTGCCAAAAACTATCTTCATATTAGAAAACTGCTCAAAATTGCAATGAGCATTGCTGTGCTTGGCGGGCTGGGTTTTGTGGTGCTGCTGAACTTGTTTTCCACTCAGGTTGTTGCGGTCTTCAATTCAACTGACCCGCAATTGATGGCAAGCGCTGTACTGGGCTTAAAACTGCATATGTTCGCGCTGTTTTTGGATGGATTTTTAGTTGTCGCCGCCGCCTTTTATCAAGCGACCAATCGCGGCAGTAAGGCGATGTTTGTCACCATTGGTAATATGGCGATCCAACTACCGTTCTTGTATTTGTTACCTAAGTTATATGGTGTGACTGGTGTGTGGATTGCCTTCCCCATTTCCAATATTGCGTTAAGTTTGGTGGTGGGTTTGATGTTGTGGCGAGATTTGCGTGCACTACCTTGTGATAACGCGAAGCAAACCGTATTCGCTTAACAAGAGCCATCCCCCTTGTCTCCAAGGGGGATGGCTACGCTCAGCTTTGTTGAATCGCTAGGCCTGGTAATTGGTGCCAATAGCCGTTGCACTGGTGATTGGTTAAAGGGGAGGGATGCTCCCCTTTTTCATTAGCCTTGAACTGCGACAGATGTTCGAATGTCTCAAGGCCTAGTGGGCTTAAACGAACGACATCGACCAATCCCGCCATACTTGGTAAATCATTAGCAAGGTTATAGCAATAGCCCGACTGGGTTTGGATACCGTTGAGGTTAAATACCGCTTGGCCTTCTTGGCTGTGAACTTGAATTCCGGTTGGATACTTGATACAGCAAGTCTCACATTCATCCTTCGCGCGGTTTTCGGCCCGTGCGGTAAAGCAGCGTGCGGAGTAAGCCAGTGGCAGGTATCCGTGGCTAAAAACTTCTACTTCAAACTGGTTTTTGATACCAAGCTCATCACATTGTTGCAATACATTGATTAGCCAATCACGGGAGAGTTCAACAGGCATGCACCAACGGATCATCCCTTGCTTTAGGAACAGTTGCAGTGTGCGCGCGTTGTAAGCATTCACCGCGGGCCCAACCACAAAAGGAAGGCGTTTTTCACTGGCGAGTTGAATCGCTGAAACGTCATTGGCTTCAATCGCAAAATCGCCATTCTCAATATACTTTTTCATCACATTGATTTCGCTCGGCGCTTCCAGTAGCGCCATGGTTGAGATCACAACCTGTTTACCCGCTTGTGAAAGCGCTTTGGCGATCTCAAACCAGTGTTGTGGTTTTATCTCACGTCGCTTGGAGCAGACCGATTCACCCAAATAGATCACATCAGCAGGGCTATTGATTGCCTGTTGATAAAAACTTTCTACCTCTTGTTTGGGCCAGAAATAGAGTAAAGGACCCAGCGCATATTTCATTCTCTTCTCCATTCTCTTATTGCCATTGGCGATGGTACGCGCCGAGTGTGGTTTGCGTGCCTTCAGAAACGTTGGCTAAGGCGGTATTCCAAGCCATTTCTACTTGGTAGGCTTGTGGATTTGCTTGGTAGCGATCAATCGCCGCTCGCCAGGTTTTAGTTACTTGTTCTACATAAGCAGGGCTACGTTGGCGACCTTCAATTTTGACGGAAGCAACGTTGGCTGCAAACAGTTCTGGCAATAGTGATAACGTATTCAAACTGGTTGGCTCTTCCAGTGCGTGGTAGCGTTTAGGTTGCCCATCGATCTGCGCTTCAAAACGACCTTTGCACAAGGTTGGGTAGCCTGCATTTTCTCCGGCTGCGTATTTATCAATCAAAATTTCGTTTAAGCGAGATTCCAAACCCGAGTCCGTTTCTTGCCAGCGGACATATTTCGCGGGCGAACAGGCTCCGACAGTATTGGGTGATTCTCCCGTCATATAAGAAGAGAGATAACAGCGCCCTTCAGACATAATGCATAAGCTGCCAAAGGCAAATACTTCAAGTTCGACGTCACTCATCATATTACGTGAGAGCTGTTTGACTTGATGGATTGATAGCACTCGCGGTAACACCACCCGCTTAATATTGAAATTCTGCTTATAAAACTCGATAGCGGCGACGTTGGTGGCGGAGGCTTGCACAGAAAGATGCAGTTCGAGATCTGGATATCGATTAGCGGCATAATCCAATACCGCGATATCGGCGATGATCAACGCATCCACGCCTAAACTGGCGGCATTATCGACGGCGTGAGTCCAACGCTCGAAGCCATTAGGGTGGGCGAAGGTATTTAACGCGACATGAATTTTTTTATGGTGATCATGAACATATTGCACCGCTTTATCTAACTTCTTACCTGCGAAATTAAGGCCAGCAAAGTGGCGAGCATTAGTATCATCTTTAAAGCCGATATAAACCGCATCTGCACCACAATCGATCGCTGTTTTTAGAGCAGGCAGGTTACCTGCAGGACATAAAAGTTCCATTGATCCATACGATATCTAAGGGAAAGTAGTGGTATTTTATGAAGCATTATGAATAGCAAATTTGATGTAAGGCAGGTTTGGGGCGAATAAACGAGATTTACTTATTTGGGAGTAGAACGATGACGACGATTTTGAACGAATAACTCTTCTACTTCCTGCCTCGGTTGTGGCCGATAAAAATGGAAGCCTTGAATTGAGTTACAGTTGAGATTAGAGAGCAGTGTGGCTTGTTGTTGAGTTTCCACACCTTCGGCAACGACCGTTAAGTTGAGTGATTTTCCTAAATTGATGATGTTTTCAATGACGGTGATTTGTTTAGGAAGCGTATCGATATCCGTTATAAAAGCGCGGTCAATTTTAAGTTCATCAATCGGGAAGCGAGCGAGGTAAGAGAGCGAGGAATACCCCGTACCAAAGTCGTCAATGGACAGCGAAAAGCCCAGTTTTTTGATCGCATTCAACATTTGCAAGGTGTGTTCGCTGTCGCTCATGACGGCACTTTCGGTCAGTTCAAATGTGATGCAGTTTGGATCAAGCTCCGTGGTGCGAAGCAGTTTTTCCATATAATCAATCAACTTCGGGTTACAAAACTGTTCGGGCGATAAATTGATCGCCACGCGACCTGGTAAAATGCCTTGCAGCTTCCAGCGTTTTACGGTCGAGAAGACATCACGCATCACCACTCGGCCTAAATGTTCAATCAGCCCAGCTTTTTCCGCGACAGGGATAAAAGCGCCGGGGTTGATATACCCTTCCACAGGGTGTTTCCAGCGCACCAAAGCTTCCGCACCATTGATGCTGAAGTCGCGAGCATTTACTTTCGGTTGATACCACACTTCAAGGCCATTTTGTTGCAGCGCTTTTTGCAGTTCAATTTCAAGCCATAAGCGCATGCGCGCTTCTTTGTTCATTTGATCGTTGAACTTAATCAGACGGTTTCTACCACGATCTTTGGCTTCATACATCGCCGTATCGGCGTTTTGCAACAATACGCGTGCATCGCTACCGTCACCAGGGTAGGCGACACTACCTATGGAGCAGGCTAAGCGTTTACTGAAATGGTGCAGATCAAACGGTTGGTTAATCAAAGAAATGATGCGTTCAGCCAACATTTCAGCGGCGCGACTATTTTCAGGATCAGGCAGTATTAGTCCAAATTCATCGCCGCCAAGGTGGCCCACAATCGCTTGTTGCGGTAGTAAACGTTTCAGCCGTGCTGAGACCTCTTTAATGACTTTATCGCCAATATGATGGCCTAAAGAGTCATTGATGTTTTTGAAGTTATCAATGTCTAAATAGAGCATCACAAGGGGTGTTTCATTTTGAATGAACTGTTCTAAACGTTTAGTGAAACCAAAACGGTTATACAAGTTAGTCAGCGAGTCAATGTGGATATCGGCATGCATAGTCGAAGACAACTGCTTAGGTGCATCTTCTGCATCTTGAATCAAAATCAGTTGTGAGCTGTTGCCCAGCACGACGGTGGCTCCAGCGTGCAGTTGAACTTTACGTTCAAAGCCACACTTTGGCCCAGTGAGGCAGACCAATGGTGCCCCTGCGAGTAATAAACTAAGTGGAGAGCTGAATACGGTTTTACTTTTTTCATCGACAAACAAGCGCGATAACTCTTCACCAAGAAGCTCTGAGGTATTTTCAAAACCGAGTAAACGAGCCGATGCGGGGTTAGCAGAGATAATGCAGTCGTCATCGACTAATAACAATCCATCGGGCAGTAAGCTAGTCAAGGTTGAAAACTTATTTTCCGACTCTTCTAATGAGCGAATGAGGATCTGTTTTTCGGAGGTGTCGATGGCGTGAAACACAATATTTTCGACTTTTTTATCACCCATGATAGGTGATAAAGAGAAATGCAAACTCGTTTCTAAATCGATCTCGTGAAGAGTCAGTTCGGTCTCAAGCGTTTCTCCTTGAAATGCCCGTTCATAATAAGGTTTGAGATGGCGGTAGAAGTGCTCACCCAGAATTTGTGAGTCATTCATTCCAACCAATTCGGTTGTGCTCAGCCCTGCAATATCACAATAACGTTCATTGACCATCACATAGTTATGTTGGTCGTTCAAGATGGCAAAAAAGAACGGACTGTTCGACGTGATTTTTGCAAACCAATGTTGTAAATGTTGCGAAGGCATCAAGCTACTACCACTCTCCAGAGCACTTATATTCATGAGGATGTTACAACGTAAGTAACACATTAACTATAACTTTGATTACTAAGCTAGAAAAGGTTCTCAAACAATGTACGTTTTTTGATGCATCACAGGAATTTGCACCCCCACATCCATTATGATTAGGTACTATTGCATTACAAAGTAACGGATAACGCTCGTGATTCACAAGATTCGTACTCAACTAGTTCAAAACGCCGCTTCAATTTTGCGATCCCCAGTCCACTTCTTACCGCAAGTTGTACAAAAAAAAGCCTTGCTAGAAGGGTTGAAAACTATATTTCATGAGGCTTTGCAAGAAGGTGACTTTGAATTTCTTGATGGGAAATGGTTAAAGGTTTCAATTCGCGATTTGAATTTGAATTGGTATATCAGCTATCAAGCGGAACAACTTGTTGTGTCTGATAAGACGGAAGTGGAAGATGTCAGCTTTAGCGGTAACCTAAATGATATGGTGTTGATTGCTGGTCGAAAAGAAGATCCTGATACGCTGTTCTTTCAACGTCGACTCTCCATTGAAGGGGATACCGAACTGGGGTTAGAGGTGAAGAATCTGATGGACAGTGTTGACCTAGAGCTTTTACCAAAACCGTTCCAGATGTTAATAAATCAGCTAGCAGATTTTGTGCATAAGGGCGTACAATCGCCAGTGACACAAAATGAGGTAATGAATGCTTATTCGAACTGAAGCGCCAGCGGATATCTTAGCGATTGACCGCTTATTAAAATCAGCCTTTGAGACAGATGCTGAAGCTAATTTGGTCATGACATTAAGGGAAAACAGCCATTTGACGCTCTCTTTAGTGGCCTGTGATGATGACGGCGAAGTCGTTGGTCATGTGATGTTTAGCCCAGTATTACTCAATGGTGAAGACTTAAATTGGCAAGGGCTTGCACCGTTGGCCGTGAAAAAAGAGTGGCGAAATCAAGGTGTCGCCGCCTCGTTGGTAAAAGAGGGGTTAATCTGTTTGGCTGAGTTCGATTATCCAGCTTGTGTGGTTTTGGGTGACCCGGATTATTATCAACGCTTTGGCTTTAAAGAGGCGGCGAAATCTGATTTTCGTTGTCGTTGGGATGTTCCAGTTGGCGCGTTTCAGATCGTTGCATTAGTCGACGGCGAATTGAGCGGACGAGCGGGTTTCATTGAATATTGCCCAGAGTTCAACGATCTTTAATCACCGTATTTCTATTCAAAACAGGGAGCCCAGTGCTCCCTGTTTACTTTTATGCCCTTACCACTTGAAGCTGCGTTGGTGTTGGCTACGTTCGCTCACCCCAATCACATCGTTTATCTAGGCTAATGGGGATGAATTCACTTGCCACCTATCTGCAACTTCAAGTTGTTTGGGCATAGCTCTTGGATCATTGGATGATTAACGGTTTCTGTCTTGGCGCTGATTTGTTAGGATTGCGATGTTCAATGAGGTCATAAACAGATGTCACATCACGAAAATCAATATTTACAAGAAATGGGCATCCAGCGTTGGGAGCTTATCCATCCACAGCGGCTGGCTGGCTATCAACCCTATCCGGTGACGCTGCCGAGCACGTGCCGATTATTACTCGTTTCTCCCCAATACCCGCAACAAGGTGCTCTATTGCTGTTTTCAAGAGTATTGAAGAGTATGAGGCTCGAAATCAGTCAGGCGTGTCATCTTGAGCCTCACTCTCTTAGCCAACTAACAGGCTCCAGCATTGAATGGTTGTGGTTTTCAGGCTGTGAAAAGAAAGAAAGCCCGTTGGCTCAGAAAGTGTTAACGTCACCGCCGCTAGTTGAGATAGATGGCAATACCGAGCTGCGCCGGGCGTTGTGGCAGCAAATTTGTTCTTATGAGTCATAAAACCATGAATATTGATGTTGTGCCTTTATCACTTCCTTATCTTGATGCTATTTGGTCCATTGAGCAGCAAGCTCACAGTTACCCTTGGGCTGAATCACTCGTACGCGACTTGGCGAGTCGTGGTGCATGCCACCATGCTATGTTGGTTTATGGCAAAGTTGTCGGTTATTTCTATGCACAGAATATTGTTGGAGAGGTGACCTTGTTGAATATCGCTGTGGATCCGCAGCAGCAAGGTAAGGGTTACGGAAAATTGTTGATGGAGTTTTTCTTAACTTACTGTGAAAAAGCGCAAGCTGAAAGTGCGTGGCTTGAAGTTCGCGAAAGTAACATCCGCGCTTATAGCTTGTACGAATCGCTGGGTTTTAATGAGCTCGATCGTCGAGTGAACTACTATCCCACTCCGAAAGGATCAGAAGATGCGATCATCATGAGCTACTATTTTTTGTAGCTTATTTTCCATCAGCAGATCGTTTGCAAACTCTGGTTTTTTTCATGGTTAGGCGTCTCGGAACTATTTCTGGTGCGCCTTATCTTTTTGATGTTCATTGAGTTGATAACATGGGTTTGCAAAACGCTTGACGACTTCCTTAGCGGTTAACGGCTTATCAAATAAGTAACCTTGGAACTGATCACAACCCAATTGTTTGAGAGTTTCGAGTTCTTGGCACTCTTCCACACCTTCGGCTATTACCTCCAAATTTAAACGTTTCGCAATCATAATAATCGTATCCACAATTGCTTGGTCACTCTCATCTAGATGCAATTGAGTGACAAAAGAACGATCGATTTTGAGCACATCCACCGATAAAAGTTTGAGGTAACGCAGTGATGAATAACCAGTGCCAAAATCATCAATCGAGATGCTCAGCTTACTTTTTTTAAGTTGCACCATTTTTTGAATCGCACTTTCTACATTTTCCAGTAATAGCCCTTCAGTAATCTCCAATTCAAGATGTTCACCAGTAATACCTGCTTGTTGCATTGCATGGTTAATGTGTTCAACAAAAGAATCTTGAGAAAACTGCAACGGACTGATGTTGATGGCTAAACGGCGAAAATGGGGCGGTAATACTCCTTGGCGCTTCCAAGCGGCGTATTGATAGCACGCTTGCTCTAATATCCAGTTTCCAATCGGAATAATTTGCCCCGTTTCTTCTGCTATGGTCATAAACACACCCGGTGGCAATACACCTTTGGTTGGGTGGTTCCAGCGGATCAAGGCTTCCACACCGACAATATTGTGCCGCTCATCGACTTGAGGTTGGTAATAGAGTTCTAACTGTTGGGTATTGAGGGCTTCATGGAGGCCTTTTTCAATTTCCAGAAACGATTCGACTTGAGCCTGCATTTCTGGCTCATAAAACATGTATTTATTGCGTCCATTCGCTTTTGCGCGGTAAAGCGCTGTATCGGCTTGTCTAAGGACATCGATATTGGTTTTGCCCACTGACGGAAAAATCGAGATACCAATACTCACAGTGCAATAAAGCTGGTGGTCATCAATCGAGTAAGGGTTGGAAATCAGAGCCAGAAGCTGCTGAGCTACCTTCTTTGCTTGTTGGCGAGAGAGATGAGGAATCAACACCGCAAACTCATCGCCACCGATGCGTGCGGCGGTGTAATCGTGTTTAAGCCAGCCATCCATACGCATGGCGATAGCTTTGATTAAATGATCCCCCGTTGTGTGTCCAAGTGAATCATTGATCGTTTTGAAGCGGTCGAGATCAAGGTAAAACAACACACCTGAAGTGTGGGTGCGAATACTGTTATCAATCGCATCAGTGAGCAGTTGCAGCAGCAAGCTGCGATTAGCAAGGCCAGTTAACGTGTCGTAGTAGGCTAATTGGTTAAGTTTAGCATCCGCGAGCTCTCGCTCTTTCCATAAAGTATAGAAAGTACCGGCTAACTCACTGAGCTCATTTTTTTGCTGTTGTAATGGCGGCTGTGTTGGGCGTTGATTGTTTTGCAATGAGCGAACCCACGAAATTAACGTGGTGATGGGTTTTGACAGCTTGTAGTAAAAAAAGACTAAAAGGATCGAAGTCAGCAACACATTTCGAAAGAGATCAAACAGCAATACTCGTGTTGTTTTTGCAATAAATTCTTTGGCAATGGAAGAGCCGTTGACGGAAAAGCTTAAGCTACCTACCACCACACTCGAATTGGGTTGATGCAAGTCAGTTTTAAAGATGGGTATTTCAGGTGTCAGATAATTCGATAAGAGCCGAATAAAAGCCGTCTGCGCTGGAATCTCTCTGCTTTTTTTTGCCAGTGTATCGCCAAAATCATCAATAATTTCAACATGATAAATGGCATTGTCAACCATTAAGCTAGAGACGACTTGATTGGCTAATAAGTTGTTGAGGTGATAAGCAGCCTGGCTGGCATTTGAATAATTTTGCAGTAGCTTAAAACGGTAGTGATCTTCAATGCGTGTTTGCTCTTGGTGTAGATCGAGCAAAGTATGGTATAAACTAAAGCCTATCCCAAGTATCACCGAGACTAGGAACACTGTTTTGGCTTGTTTAAATGCCAGAGAATTTCTTTGTTTGGTTATCAGCATAATACTCGCTTATTCTCTTCGCCCTTTTTAGTTATAGCTCATATTTATTGATAATTTAATTACAAATAGAAAGGTCGTCATTCTCTTGTTGATTTGTGTAGCGACGAAAGTTGCTCCCAGATCAAATATAGGGGAGAATACCGCGCAAATTTGAATCGAACTGCTGATCAGCGTAAGCGCTTCGGCTCTCCCTTATATCAGCATATTGAGAAGACCTGTTTCATGTCAAATACTCCTTTTTTGAGTGAAGTTTCTAAACGTAGAACCTTCGCTATTATTTCGCACCCGGATGCGGGTAAAACCACCATTACTGAAAAAGTTCTGCTATTCGGGAATGCCATTCAAAAAGCGGGAACGGTAAAAGGGCGCGGCTCTAACCAGCATGCTAAATCAGATTGGATGGAAATGGAAAAAGAGCGTGGTATTTCGGTCACGACCTCTGTGATGCAATTTCCTTACAATCATTGTTTGGTTAACTTGCTCGATACTCCAGGGCACGAAGACTTCTCGGAAGATACTTACCGCACATTGACGGCGGTTGACTCGTGCTTAATGGTGATTGATGCAGCAAAAGGTGTTGAAGATCGTACACGTAAGCTGATGGAAGTGACTCGCTTACGTGATACACCGATTGTAACCTTCATGAACAAATTGGACCGTGAGATCCGAGACCCAATGGAATTGCTTGATGAAGTGGAGAATGAGCTGAAGATTGCCTGCGCCCCGATTTCATGGCCAGTGGGTTGTGGTAAAGAGTTTAAGGGCGTGTACCACATTCACCGTGATGAGACGATTCTATACGCAACAGGCCAAGGCCACACCATTCAAGAAGAGCGCATTGTTAAGGGCCTCAATAACCCTGAACTGGATAAGGCAGTGGGTGATGAGCTTGCTGCTCAACTGCGTGATGAGCTTGAGTTAGTATTGGGCGCTTCTCATGAATTTGATCAAGAGCTGTTTTTAAAAGGTGAGTTGACCCCTGTTTTCTTCGGAACGGCATTAGGTAACTTTGGTGTTGACCATATGCTGCATGGTTTAACTGAGTGGGCTCCGGCGCCGATGCCACGTCAAGCTAATGAGCGTATTGTTGAAGCCACGGAAGAGAAATTCTCAGGCTTTGTGTTTAAAATCCAAGCGAACATGGATCCTAAACACCGCGATCGTATTGCGTTTATGCGTATTGTGTCGGGTACTTATACCCAAGGCATGAAAATGAACCACGTGCGTATTGGTAAGCAAGTGAGTATTTCTGATGCGGTTACCTTTATGGCAGGCGATCGCTCTCGTGCTGAAAATGCTTATGCTGGCGATATTATCGGTTTGCATAACCATGGAACGATTCAGATTGGCGATACCTTTACTCAAGGTGAATCGTTGAAATTCTCAGGTATTCCTAACTTTGCTCCTGAGCTGTTCCGTCGTATTCGCTTGCGCGATCCACTGAAGCAGAAGCAACTGCTTAAAGGTTTAGTGCAGTTGTCGGAAGAGGGAGCGGTTCAAGTCTTCCGCCCACTACAAAATAACGATTTGATTGTGGGTGCAGTGGGTGTGCTGCAGTTTGATGTGGTGGTGTCTCGTTTAAAATCTGAATACAACGTTGAGGCGATTTACGAAGGTGTTAACGTTGCAACAGCACGTTGGATTGAGTGCGCAGATGATAAAAAATTCGAAGAGTTTAAGCGCAAAAACCAAAGTAACATCGCACTGGATGGTGGGGATAACCTGACTTACATCGCGCCGACTATGGTCAATTTGAATCTGGCCAAAGAGCGTTTTCCTGAAGTGGAGTTCCGTGCGACACGCGAACATTAAAACTTGGTGATTTTGAAGAGAGTGACACTCTCTTCAAATGTTAAAGATAAAAAATGCCGATATTTCAGTATCGGCATTTTTTTATAGGTGGTATTGGAACACTATTTTTTCTTTTTATTCGCTTTCTTCTTCTTAGAAACCACTTTGACTTTTTTGTCATCGGTTTTCTTTTTCTTTTTGAATACCGGCTTTTTGTGCTGCGGGCGCATATCTTTAATGAAGCGCTCTTTGATCTCCTCATCGACATAACGCGCGACGCGGTCCATCATCACTTGATCATGGGCTTCAACCAAAGAGATCGCATTGCCTTTTTTACCAGCACGAGCCGTACGACCTATGCGGTGTAAGTACACATCCGCTGAGCGTGGCATATCAAAGTTGATCACGTGACTTACGTCAGGTAAGTCAATACCGCGTGCGGCCACGTCGGTTGCCAGTAGTACGTTGACTGCGCCTTCACGGAATCGTGTAATGGCGTTATTGCGACGATCTTGTGGCATTTCGCCTTGAATCCAAGCGCAAGGAATTTGCGCTTTTTCTAGCTCTGTACGCAAATCAGCTAAGCGCTCACGAGTTTTGATAAACACGATAGAACGTTCGGCTTGCTCGGTGAGGATTTTCTTCAATAGCTCAACTTTGTGCACCATGGTATCGGCGCGGTGATACCATTGAGTGATTTTTTTGCGTTCACGACGAGAAGGATCGGCATTGATTGTTGCTGGTTCTTTTAAGAGATCGGCAGTAAAACCTTCCACACCATGACCTTCCAGCGTTGCAGAGAAGAGCAAGGTCTGTTTACGCCAGCGACATTCAGCAGCGAGACGATCGACGATTGGGCCAAAGCCCATGTCCAGCATGCGGTCAGCTTCATCCAAAATAAGCCATTCAATCGCACGACAATCAAAACGCTCGCCTTCAATGTATTCCATCAAGCGACCAGGCGTTGCCACCACAATATCTTGCGTTTTGGCTAAGATGTCGGCGTGCTCTTGATATTGTACGCCGCCAGTGATGGTGACGATATTGAGGCGAGTATTCTTCGCCAGTTCACGAGCTTGATCCGCCACTTGCATCGCCAGTTCACGAGTTGGGGTCAGAATCAAGACGCGTGCAGGGCCGGCTCGCTTGCGCGGAAAATCTAAAAGATATTGTAGAGCGGGTAAAACAAATGCAGCGGTTTTACCGGTTCCCGTTGGCGCAGAGGCAAGGATATCTCGACCATCTAGGGCTTGTGGGATCGCTTCAGCTTGAACTTGGGTGGGACGTTCAAAGCCCATATCTTCAATGGCCGCAATGATGCAAGGGTCAAGATCGAGGTCAGCAAAGGTTTTGATCACAGTGAGTACTCCACAAGCCGTTAGGCTTATTTGGCTATAAAATTAAGGTCGAACATTATAGGGGGATTGGTGATTAGGATCACATGTTATTTCTACATCTTGAGATAAAAATCTTGAGTTAGGGCAATAAAGGCTTCGCTATAACCACCTGATGAGTGAATGACCAACGATGAATCAATCACAGAAGCCGAGGCTAAACTTAGTTCAATCAATAGCCGATGAGCGGGTTTGTGTGCTATGGGTTGTACAGTGCAGCGCCGCTTAAGCTGCCAGCCGAGCGTGAGTGCTTGCTCGATAAATTGTTCCCCTTCATACACGGGCAAAATAAAACAAGCTTGCCCCTCATCGTTGAGAAGACTTTTTGCTCTGACTAATAAAGCGTGATGAGCAAGTTGATTGGTGTGCCTAGCAGTAGCTCGCTGGGGATCATGAGACAGTTCACCACTGTTGAAATAGGGTGGGTTACAAATAATTGCATCAAAGGACGGCGTAAAAGAGGTGTCTAAAATATCACCTTGTAAAACCTGTATGCGTTGCCCCCATGAAGAAGCATTACCGTTGTATTGGGCCACTTCAAAGGCAAAGGCATCGATATCGATGGCCGTAATTTGTGCATCGCTAAAACGTTGCGCGCACATTAATGCTAATAACCCGGTACCAGTGCCAATATCGAGAATGGTTTTGGGATGCTGCGTGAAAGCCCACGCGCCTAATAGAACCCCATCGGTACTGACAGGCATTCCCGCTTGTCCACCGTCAATGGAAAATTGTTTAAATTTGAAACGCTTATTTTTGGGCGTGTGACTTTTCATCATTATTTCAAAATATAGCTCTAATTAAGTGATAACCACTATTGTTATCTATTTGTTCGGATTATTATTCTATCTGTTATGATAGTGTATGAAGAAATGATCAACACATCATTCTTTCTATTTTTTAACATTTAGAGTTTTAAACTGGTTTTTCACCGATATTATAAATTAATGTAGCGTTTTTTGCTTTGCCCTTGCGAAGTCTTGAGTGTTTCGTCATTATTCGCCCTTAATTTTTAGATTTAGATGCGGTTTCAACCTCATCAATAATGCATACACAACATTTATCAAATAATAATTAAGGGTTATCTGTGAAGCAGACGTTAAAACTAACAGATATTATCGCGGTCGGCTTTATGCTTTTCGCGTTTTTCTTGGGTGCTGGTAACATCATCTTTCCGCCAATCGCTGGCCAACTTGCTGGAGAGCATTTACTGCCAGCCATGACAGGCTTCCTTATTACCGCTGTCGGTTTACCATTGATGACGATTATTGCGATTGCTGTCGCGGGTGGTTCTTGGGAGCATTTAACCAAAGATCTGCCTAAACAAGCTGCAACTATCATGGCAGTGATGATCTTTATCATCATTGGTCCTGCCTTTGCAGCACCGCGTACCGGTCTTGTGGCGTATGAAATGGCAGTGAAACCATTTTTCATTGATGCGCAACAATCGCATTTGACACTATTTTCGATTCTCTTTTTTGTGATTGCGATGTTTTTTGCCTGGTCTCAAGGCAAACTCATCGATGTCATCGGTAAAGTGTTAACACCAGCGTTATTTATTGGTTTGCTTGTCCTCGCTGTGGCTGTTTTTCTTAATCCGCAAGGTGAGATGGTCGCTGCACAAGGTGAATACTTGACTCAGCCGTTGACGAAAGGTTTCCTTGAAGGTTACAACACCATGGATACGTTTGGTGCTCTGATGTTTGGGATGTTAATTGTTGATGCACTGCGCAGCAAAGGCATTACTGAGCGTGCGGCAACCACAAAGTATTTAATCAGCGCGGCGTGCATTGCGGCGGCTGGTTTGGCTTTTGTTTATATTTCACTATTTTATCTTGGCGCGACAAGCTCTGTAGTTGCTTTTGGCGCAGAAAATGGCGGTGCGGTGCTTAGTCAATATGTGCAAGCACTGTTTGGCCCTTATGGTCAAGTTGTGCTCTCTACTATAGTTTTGCTGGCTTGCCTAACGACAGCAATTGGTTTGATTTCAGCATGCTCAGATTACTTTTGCACATTGACTCCAATTTCTTATAAATCTTGGGTGATCATTATTGGTGTTGCTTGCGCTATCGTGGCAAACGTTGGTTTATCACAATTGATCGCTCTTTCTATCCCTGTTTTATTTGCACTGTATCCGGTTGCGATTGCCCTGATTATGTTGACCTTTTTACGTGGGAAACTACCAAATCCAGCAGTGGCATACCGTGTGGTATTGTTGATTGCGTTTCTTTTTGCGTTGATCGATGCGGCAAAAGTGGCTGGCGTGGATGTGTCTGCGTTTAATATGCTGCCACTGTTTGAAGTCGGTATGGGGTGGTTACTCCCAACACTTGCGGCGATGATTTGCATGTTTTTTATCGCTACTAACGTGCAGCAAAGTGTGGCTAAAAACGCGGCATAATCGAGTTTTTATCCGTTAGTATCGAAGAGGCTGAGCATGATTGTTCAGCCTCTTTTTTTAGTGCGTGCCAGCTTTTGTTTCAAGAGTTCAAACTAATTTTTCCTGTATCTTCATCACATTTTTAAGTAGAATTCTTCGGTTAAATTCTACTCATAAATGTTGAGCAAACATGTTTGAAATCAATCCTATTAAAAACCGTCTTCAGGATGTGTCAGAGCGCACAAATATCCTGAGGGGGTATCTTTGACTACGACGCTAAGAAAGAGCGTTTAGAAGAAGTGAATGCCGAACTCGAGCAACCTAATGTCTGGAACGAACCTGAGCGTGCACAAGCGCTAGGTAAAGAACGCGCTTCGCTCGAAGCCATTGTCGATACCATTGATCAGTTAGATCAAGGTGTGGATGATGTGGAAGGGCTACTGGAACTGGCTATTGAAGCCGAAGACCAAGAAACCTTCGATGAAATTGGCCCTGAACTGGATGAACTGGAAACTAAGCTTGAACAGCTTGAGTTTCGCCGTATGTTCTCTGGTGATCACGATTCTTCAGATTGCTATATTGATCTGCAGTCTGGTTCGGGCGGCACCGAGGCTCAAGACTGGACATCAATCCTGCTACGCATGTATTTACGTTGGGCAGAAGCGAAAGGCTTTAAGACTGAAGTGATTGAAGTGTCTGAAGGTGATGTTGCTGGTCTCAAAGGCGCAACAGTGCGCATTATCGGTGATTACGCTTATGGTTGGTTACGCACCGAAACTGGCGTACACCGCTTGGTTCGTAAATCGCCATTTGATTCGAGTGGCCGCCGGCATACCTCTTTTGCCTCTGCGTTTATCTATCCTGAGATTGATGAAAATATTGCTATCGACATCAACCCAGCCGATCTTCGTATCGATGTTTATCGCGCTTCGGGAGCGGGTGGTCAGCACGTTAACACCACCGAATCGGCGGTGCGTATTACGCATATTCCAACCAATACCGTTGTTCAATGCCAAAACGATCGTTCGCAGCATAAAAACAAAGACCAAGCGATGAAACAATTGCGTGCAAAACTGTTTGAACTTGAGTTACAAAAGCAGAACGCAGAAAAGCAAGCCAATGAAGATGCGAAATCTGACATTGGCTGGGGAAGCCAAATCCGATCTTATGTATTGGATGACTCCCGAATCAAAGACTTACGCACTGGCGTTGAAAACCGTAATACCCAAGCGGTATTAGATGGTGATTTAGACAAATTTATTGAAGCAAGCCTGAAATCAGGCCTTTAATGCTTTTTTACCGACATATAAGGTACATGTAAAATGACTGATGCTGTTCAAAACGAAATGAATCAAGAGCAAATTGCGCAAGAAGAGAACAAACTCATCGCAGAGCGTCGCAGCAAGCTGGATCACATCCGTAAGAGCTGTAAAGCGAATGGCCACCCAAATGACTTTCGTCGTGACAGCCTTGCGAGCGATCTTCAACAGCAATTCGGTGAAAAGAGCAAAGAAGAGTTAGAAGCCTTAAACCATGTTGTGGCGATTGCGGGTCGTATCATGGCGAAACGTGGCCCTTTCCTTGTTATTCAAGAAACCTCTGGTCGTATTCAAGCTTATGCTTCAAAAGAGGTTCAAACTGAGCTGAAGGAAAAATACCAAGGTCTAGACATTGGTGACATCATCGGCGTGAAAGGTGCGTTGCACAAATCTGGCAAAGGCGATCTCTACGTTAATATGGAAGAGTACGAATTGCTGACAAAGGCACTTCGTCCATTACCAGAGAAGTTCCACGGTTTGACTGACCAAGAGATGCGCTACCGCCAACGTTATGTGGATTTGATTGTTAATGAAAGTTCACGTAATGCGTTCATTGTTCGCTCTAAAGTAATGACTGCAATTCGTAACTTCATGATCTCAAAACAGTTCATGGAAGTAGAAACGCCAATGATGCATGTGATCCCTGGCGGTGCTAGTGCGCGTCCATTCATCACTCATCACAATGCGCTCGACATGCCAATGTACTTGCGTATCGCACCTGAGCTTTACCTTAAGCGTCTAGTTGTGGGTGGCTTTGATCGCGTGTTTGAAATCAACCGTAACTTCCGTAACGAAGGTCTTTCTCCTCGCCATAACCCTGAATTTACCATGATGGAATTCTATATGGCGTACGCAGATTACAATGATCTGATGGATTTTACTGAGGAGCTATTGAGTTCAGTTGCACTTGAAGTTTTGGGTTCAACATCAATGCCTTATGGTGATGAAACGGTAGAATTTGGTGGTCAATATGCTCGCATGAGTATGTTTGAAGCCATCAAACACTACAACCCAGAGCACGCTCAAATCCAAGCGTTAACGGAACAGGATCTGCAAAACCGTGAGCTGATGGTATCTATCGCGAAATCGGTTCATGTAGACGTTGAACCTTTCTGGACTTGTGGCCAACTGCTTGAAGAGATCTTCGGTGAAACGGCTGAACCTAAGTTGATGCAACCGACCTTCATCACTGGATACCCTGCAGATATTTCACCATTGGCGCGTCGTAGCGATAACAACCCATTCTTCACCGACCGTTTTGAGTTCTTCATCGGTGGTCGTGAAGTCGCCAATGGCTTCTCTGAGCTTAATGATGCTCAAGATCAAGACGAGCGCTTCTTAGCGCAAGTGAATGCCAAAGATGCTGGCGACGATGAAGCCATGTTCTACGATGCTGATTATGTTGTTGCGTTAGAGCACGGTCTCCCACCAACGGCGGGTCAAGGCATTGGTATTGACCGTTTGGTGATGTTACTCACCAACACTCATACGATTCGTGACGTTATCCTATTCCCTGCGATGCGCCCACAGCAGTAATTGCTACTTTCGTTCCGATAAACCGCCTAAATAGGCGGTTTTTTTTTGCATTAGTTTGAAAAATTTTGTTCACTAGCGTGGACTAACAGACAACAATTTCGAAAGGATTATGAAATAGTTCCCTATATTAAATGGCAAAGCGCTTATTTGTTGTCTAGTCTTATTATCGAGACAGACTACAGCGCCAAGTCTCGTTAATGTAACAGCCGTTTAATGTGCCAAAAGTAGCACTGCATATAAATTTTAAGATAAGGAATAATAGATGGGCACTCAATTCCGAATGGATTCTGTCCCTGGTTCGCTTGTCGTCGTTGGTGGGACATACGAGCCTTGGTTATCTGTACTTGAACAGGTTGGTTGGCGTTGTACACAATGCGCAGATTTACGTAAAGCGGATGCCTTGTTTGCAGAAACAGGCCCATGCATTGGTATTGTTGATTTGAGCCATGATGAATTCAGCCTCAATGGCATTGCAAATTTGGTCAGCAACCATAAACAAGTACGTTGGTTGGCGTTCATTCGCGAATCACAGTTGAGCTCGGATACGATTTGCCAATTCATTGTTAACTTTTGTATTGACTTTTTTACGGCGCCGATTCCCGATGCGCAGCTACTGAGCACCATTGGACACCAACTTGGAATGCTTAAGTTAGAGAAAAAAGTATGGCCACATTATGGAGCAACAGGGGATATTGGTTTAATTGGTGAATCCACTCCCATGAAGCGCTTGCGTGATCAGATCAAACGCATCGGCCCTACAGATGTCAGTATCCTCATTTATGGGGAAAATGGAACGGGCAAAGAGACGGTCGCGAGAGCGGTACACAAAACCTCATCTCGTGCACAAAAACCTTTTATTTCAGTGAATTGCCGAGCTTTATCGGAGAGCCGCTTTGAATGTGAACTGTTCGGTATTGGTTGTGAAGACTCATCTCAAACTTCATTATTGGAGCGGGCCGATGGTGGGACGATCCTACTTAAAGATATTCTCACGCTACCTAAAAGCCAACAAGCTAACCTCTTGCGCTTCCTGCAAGAAGGAACGATAGAAACTTCAATGGGTGTCAAAGAGGTGGATGTGCGTATTTTGGCCGCCAACTCTTCCGATATTGAAAAAGCGCTGATTGATGGCAATTTTAACGAAGAGCTGTACCACTATATCAACGTATTGCGTATTAATGTCCCGAGCTTAAAAGAGCGGGCGGGTGATATTGCTTTACTGGCACGCCACTTCTTGCAGGAGTATTCAAAAGAGTTTAACGCGCAGGCGCGCAGTTTTACTGAAGAAGCGGCGCGCTCATTGGCTCGTTATCACTGGCCGGGTAACGTTCGTGAGCTGATGAATCAGATCAAACGTGTGGTGCTGATGTCCGATTCAGTCATGTTGGATGAATTGCAACTCGACTTACCAAAACGCAGTGATGGTAAGCGCAGCCTAAAAAGCATTCGTGAGCGTTCAGAGCGAGATGCGCTATTACTGGTTCTAGAATCGAACTCAGGGCAAGTATCAATGGCCGCCAAAGAGCTAGGTGTATCTAGAGCTACTATGTATCGCTTGCTTAATAAACATAACTTAATCACTGAAAATACCTATTAACTTGATGATTCTTCAAGTAAAAATGGCCACATTTAATCCATGTGGCCATTTTTTATAATCATATCTTTTGCGAATAAGTTATTCTCTAGCTGAATATGTCACTTATTTGCTGTCATCGGCTTTCATTTTAGGTTAATGCATTGTTTTTTAATTGTTTGAAAATTAAGAGTTGAATAATCACCTCAGTTGCATAGAATTTAACCGTGAGCCGTGCTCACACACTCATTTCACTTTGGATTAACTATTTGCTTGGAGGCGCAACATGAATCATTTCGTTTTTGTTCATACTGTTCGCGTTTCTATCGATCTTACTGCGCCTAAATCGTCTCTTACTACAGACGCCTGTCGTATGTTTGATGATAAAAAAGCACCGATTTTTAGTTAATCCGTAACCTTGAGATAGGCTGCGGAAAAATGGCAGCTTATCAAAGTGTTGAGCCACCTTGTTCGCCCCCATTTTTCCAGCAGTCAACGTTTAGTTTACTACTGGAGAATACTCATGCGTCATTCAATTTATTTACAACTTGCTACTTTACTGGTCCGTGCTGATTTACGCCGTGAAGAGCGTCAATGGCAACGAAATGTTCGCCGTCATGCTTTTGAGCTGCCTTTTAATAGCCAACACTTGCTTAAAGATATTGGCTTAGAAAGTGATGGACGCGCTATTGGCGTTTCAGTCCCTGACTCAATTAAAGCTGAACGTCATATTCGTCATCTTCGCCGTGTGTTAAGTATGCGAATAACAACGTAAAACGAGGGGCTAGTGGCTTCGCTAGCCCCGAAGATATCTACGGACAAGGGTTGGAGTAAGTCGTCCCAATCTCTTGAATTTTAAGAAGCAATTCATTACTGAGTACGACATCTAAACTATCGATATTTGTTTTCAACTGCTCTAGGTTTGTCGCGCCAATGATATTGGATGCGACAAACGGACGTTGATTGACAAACGCCAACGCCATCTGTGCTGGATCAAGGCCATACTGGTTAGCAAGCTCAACATAAGCGTGAGTGGCTTGTACACCTTGCGCCGTAAAATAGCGAGAAAAGCGTTCAAATAGGCTGCACCGAGCGCCGTCAGGTCTTGCGCCATTTAAATATTTACCACTCAGGCAACCAAACGCCAGTGGCGAGTAAGCCAGCAGTTGAACACCTTCGAAGTGGCTAATCTCAGATAAGCCAATTTCAAAGCTACGATTCAGTAAATTATAAGGGTTTTGGATAGAGACAATTCTTGCTAGATCGTGTTTTTCTGCCAATTTTAGCAACGTCATTACGCCCCACGGGGTATCATTTGACACACCGATGTAACGCACTTTTCCAGCCTTGACGAGATCATTAAGCGCTTCGAGCGTTTCGATTAAAGTGACTTCTTCTTGCTGATCAGGATAAGGGTAGTTAAGTTGGCCGAACATGTTCGTTTGGCGTTGAGGCCAATGTAATTGATACAAATCGACATAGTCTGTTTTTAAGCGTCTTAAACTATCATCAATCGCTAAATGAATGTTGCGTCTATCGAGTGACATCTTTTCGCGGATGTGAGGCACGTTACGCGGGCCTGCCACTTTAGTCGCTAACACCACTTTTTCACGTTTACCTGATTTTTCTAACCAGTTGCCAATATAGCTTTCGGTCAGACCTTGGGTTTTACCGTTGGGGGGAACTGGGTACATTTCCGCAGTATCGATGAAATTCACACCTTGGTCTAAGGCGTAATCGAGCTGCTCAAAGGCTTGTTGTTGGCTATTTTGTTCACCAAAAGTCATGGTACCTAAGCAGATCTTGCTCACTTCCAGTGTGGAATGAGGCAGTTTGGTGTATTGCATATTCCTTCCTTGATGCTCTCGCTGGTGGAGTGTGTGACGTTTTTACTATAAGCGAAGATGGCAGTGAAACGGAAACGAATTGTGCAGTGAAAGATCAAACGGTTACGTTTTTTCATGAGCAATAACGAGCACTTTTAAATAAAGTGTTGTTCAAGAATGCTCGCGGTAAATTGAGTTCGAAGATAAAAGCCTCGTGGCAGGGTTTTGATAGGTTTGCCATTAGCACCGTATGCTTCGGTTAATGCTCGCCCGTTTGCCGCTTTTGGCCTGAGCTGTAATACTTCACCGTGCTTAGCGGTGATCTGCTCAACTTTGCCAAGAACGATGAACTCCATCAGTTCTTCCCAATCATTTTTTAGCTGCTGTTCTTGTGCTGGTGAAGGGCTCCATAGCAATGGCGAGCCGACATGGCGCTGGGCTAGGGGGATCTCTCGCTCACCCTCTATTGGGATCCACAGTACTCGAGAGAGTTTATTTCGCACGTGGCTTTGCTCCCATGTTAAACCATGAACACCAGTGAGTGGGGCCACACACACAAACGTTGTTTCGAGTGGTTTTCCAGTGTAACTGATTGGAATACTTTTGAGCTCGATGCCTAATTGCTCGAAATCTTGCTGAGGTTTGCTGCCTGCTGTTGCACCCAAATGCCACTCTAATAGCTGACCGACCCATCCTTTATCTTTTTTTAAGTCAGGGGGCACGGTCATCTTGGCTTCTTCGGCCAGTTGACTAAAGCTTAAGCCTGCAATGTCTTGGGCTCTAAGCATTAATTCATGTTCAGTTTTAGGTGCAGGTTTCATGATACTTTGAATGATAAAAACGCGATTGTAGCAAATTCTTATACACAATGTGCTGTCGTTTCTTTTGCTTAAAAGATCATCGCAATCCAAGTTATCCACAGGTTGATCGGAAAAATATTCCATTTTTTGTTTATCTGTATGCATTTACAGGGTTTTGCTTGAGAGAGTGGGCCTCTTAATCAGTAAATCTTATTTCTACTAGAGTGGGGGTGTGGATAACGAGCGAATTGGTGGATCTTTGAGCATGTTATGAAAGGATCAATTTTTTGTTAATCGCAACGTAATGTGAATAATAGAAAATCAAATTAATTCATTGTTTTTAATGTATTTAATTTATTATTATCTTTTTTGTATTAGTCCGTATTCTTTTGCTTTTTGGGGAAGTAAGTCGCTATCTAGAGATTCTTCACATAGTTACTCACAGAAAAGGTGAATAAATGTGGCTGGTGTCGCATTATTTTGTTGATAACTTTAAATTTGATGAAAAGTTATCCAATTAATGATTAGGAACACATAAATCTCGTGTTAATCACACTAGTAAGTTTGCTCCTATTGGGGATATGTGGAAAAATCAAAGCAATTAAGATTTTACTAGAGGTTGGCCAGTGATCGATGGCGATGGTTACCGACTCAATGTTGGTATTGTGATTTGTAACAACCATGGTCAGGTATTCTGGGCGAAACGATACGGACAACACTCTTGGCAGTTTCCACAAGGTGGAATTGACGACGATGAAACTCCTGAACAAGCGATGTTTAGAGAGCTTTACGAAGAGGTTGGGCTTACAAAGAAAGATGTGAAAATCATAGCAACAAGCCGTCATTGGTTAAGATATAAATTACCAAAACGGCTCGTTCGTTGGGATTCTCAACCTGTCTGTATTGGGCAAAAACAGAAATGGTTTCTTCTGCGCTTAGAGTGTGATGAATCAAGAATCAACATGCAGCGCGGCAGTACCCCTGAATTTGATGGTTGGCGTTGGGTCAGTTATTGGTATCCAGTGAGGCAAGTAGTCTCTTTCAAGCGAGATGTTTATCGTCGCGCCATGAAAGAGTTTGCATCATTCGCGATGCCATTTAAAGAACGTAATAACAAAGGTAAGCGCAAAAATAAAAGAGGATAGACATGCTCTCTCAGCTAAGGGAAATAGTTGAACAAGTATCCAAGGTAGAAGATGTACACCAAGCCTTGGATATTTTGGTTAAGCAAACGTGCAATGCGATGAGTACCGAGTGTTGCACTGTCTATCTTGCTAACGAAGAAAAACATCGTCTAGAACTGATGGCAACGCAAGGCTTAAAGTTCAAAGGCGACAAAATCCACATCGGTTTTGACGAAGGTTTAGTGGGCTTAGTGAAACGTTCAGCTGAGCCAATCAACATTGCTGAAGCGTCGAAACATCCTAATTTTAAATACTTCAAACAGCTTGGCGAAGAGGTGTATCAAAGCTTTCTTGGTACGCCGATTATTCATCGCAAGCGAGTATTGGGTGTCTTGGTCGTGCAGCAAAAAACACCTCGCTTATTTAGTGAGATGGAAGAGTCTTTTATTGTCACTCTGGCGGCGCAAGTGGCCGTGATTATTGCTCATGCTCAAACACAAGGGCAGTGGCTGCTTTCGAAAAAGCAGTTATCCACCAGTGGCATTGCTGCGTCATCTGGCATCGCGATTGGTGAGTTTTGGTGGGATGATACCCAACCTCAACTGTCTGATGTTTACCCCGCCTCAACGCTCGATATTGAACGAGAACAAGAATGGCTAGTGCTGGCGGTAGAAAGCGCCTTGAACGATTTTCGTCGTTTAAGAAAAAAACTCGATAGTGATATTAATAAAGATGCGTTAGCCATCTTCGATCTCTTTACTCATCTACTCAATGATCCGATGCTACGCAACGATCTGAAAAGCCAGATCCAAAAAGGCGATCGTGCAGATTGGGCATTACGGCAGGTTGTGGAGAGTTATTCCAACCGTTTTGCGAAGATGTCAGATGTTTACTTACGTGAGCGTGCACAGGATATTCGTGAGCTAGGTCAGCGACTGCTATTTTTTTTGCACAACACTGAGCATGAGCAGCAGCAACTTGATAAACCGATTATTTTGGTGGTACGCGAACTTACTGCTTCAATTCTCGCCGCTATTCCTAAAGATAAATTACTGGCGGTGGTCTCTTTAGAAGGGGCTGCCAATTCCCACGCAGCAATATTGTCACGGGCGTTGGGCATTCCCGCAGTGATGGGAATTTCACTTAATCTCAAGGAGATCAACGGTAAAAAGGGCATTGTCGATGGTTATAGCGGCAAGGTTTTTATCTCACCAAATAGACAAATTCTAGCGGAATATCGTGCTTTAGCTTATGAAGAAAGCGAACTTTCTCAAATGGTTAATGAAACCATTGCAGAAGCTCCTTTTACGCAAGATGGCACACGTATTGAAGTGATGCTCAATGCTGGATTAAGTGCGGATACCAACATCGCAATTAACCAAGGGGTTGATGGTGTCGGGCTGTATCGAACCGAAATTTCCTTTTTGCTGCAACATCGCTTTCCATCAGAAGAAGAACAAGTGCAGCAGTATCGCAGCGTTTTGAACGCTTATCCTGATAAACGGGTGGTGATGAGAACGTTAGACATTGGTGGCGATAAAGCACTGCCTTATCTACCCATTGAAGAAGACAATCCCTTTCTTGGCTGGCGAGGCATTCGTTTTACGCTCGATCATCCCGATATTTTTTTGATTCAACTGCGGGCGATGATGCGTGCCAGCGGCGATAACCAAAATCTCAGCATTTTATTGCCCATGATTTCAGGAACGAAAGAGTTGGACGACGCAATGCGGTTGATTGAGCAAGCGTATCGAGAAGTCTCTAGCGTTGATGATCGGATCATAATGCCCAAGATTGGCATTATGATTGAAGTACCATCGATGATTTATCTTCTACCATTGATTGCGAGCAAAGTGGACTTTGTTTCGGTTGGAACCAACGATTTAACCCAATATTTGTTGGCCGTTGATCGGAACAATGCACATGTTGCTGATGTCTATGACTCCATGCATCCAGCGGTGGTGATGGCGCTTAAACAGATTTTAGAGACTTGCCAGTCTCATCGTATACCTGTTTGTGTGTGTGGTGAGTTGGCCGGGGACCCTATCGGTTCACTGTTATTAATTGGTTTGGGTTATCGCATGCTAAGTATGAATACCTCCAACGTAGCCAAGGTCAAATATTTGGTGAGGCACTCTCAATTAGGACAGTTACGGCAACTTGCTGACAAAGCGTTGATGCAACCTTACGGCAACGACATTTATAATATGATGCACTCATACTTTGAAGATAAAGGCTTTGCTGGCTTTATCCGCGCAGGCAAAAAATAGGAACTAATGTGAATTTTGAGTTGATGGTTTTGCTGGTGTTATTGGGCTCAGTCGTTGGTTTTATGGCTGGTTTACTGGGCATTGGTGGTGGTTTAATTGTCGTTCCGGCGTTGCTTCTTTTGCTTCCCAAGGCGGGTATTTCCCCCGAACTTAGTATGCATTTAGCGTTAGCGACATCGCTAGCGACCATCATTGTTACTTCGGCTTCTTCGGCATTAAATCACCTTAAATTGGGCAATGTGGATATGTTTGTCGTCAAGTGGCTCATGCCCGGCGTTATCGTCGGTGGGTTTGTTGGCTCAATGATCGCAGACGTGATCCCGACTCAATATCTACCGAAAGTATTTGGCGTGATTGTTTTTTGCCTAGCGATTCAAATGTTTTTATCGATAAAAGCGCAAATGCAAAGATCGATGCCCGGTGCGTGGGTGACCATGCTATGTGGCAGTGGTATTGGTATTGTCTCTAGTTTAGCGGGAATTGGTGGCGGTTCGCTCTCCGTTCCTTTTTTGAATCGTCATGGCGTTGAAATGCGTAAAGCCGTCGGTTCTTCTTCTGTCTGTGGGTGTGTGATCGCAATCTCTGGCATGATTGGTTTTATTTTGCACGGTTATCAAGTGGAAAATTTACCACCTTACAGCATTGGCTATGTCTATTTACCTGCGTTAGTCGCCATTGCTTCGACCTCAATTCTCACTACTCGATTAGGAGCGCGTTACGCGACTCAGTTACCGACGGTGGTATTGAAAAAAATATTCTCCGTTTTTCTGATGGTTATAGCGGCAACTATGCTGTTTTAATCACTTATTATCTTCACCTCATTTTTAGTAAGAGAACACGTTTATGTCTCAGGGTTTTATACAGTTCCCAAATATTGATCCCGTGCTGATTGCGATTGGCCCTATATCCATTCGCTGGTACGGCTTAATGTATTTAGTTGGTTTTGTTTTTGCAATGTGGCTTGCCAATCGCAGAGCGGACAAACCAAATAGTGGCTGGACTCGTGAGCAAGTCTCGGATTTGCTGTTTGCTGGATTTTTAGGGGTGGTCATTGGTGGTCGTGTCGGTTATGTGTTGTTTTACAATTTTGATCTGTTTCTCCAAGACCCGCTCTATCTCTTTAAAGTGTGGACAGGCGGGATGTCTTTCCATGGTGGTCTACTTGGCGTGATCAGTGCAATGTTTTGGTATGCACGGAAAAATAACCGAACGTTTTTTGGTGTCGCCGATTTTGTGGCTCCTTTGGTTCCATTTGGTTTAGGCATGGGACGACTAGGCAACTTCATGAACAGTGAATTGTGGGGGCGAGTAACCGATGTTCCATGGGCGATCATTTTTCCAAACGGCGGGCCTTTGCCTCGCCATCCATCACAGCTTTATGAGTTTTTTTTAGAAGGGATTGTGCTGTTTATTATATTGAACCTGTTTAACCGCAAAAATCGGCCAATTGGTTCAGTATCAGGGCTATTTTTGATAGGCTACGGAACATTCCGTTTCCTTGTCGAATATGTTCGTGAACCTGATGCACAATTAGGATTGTTCGCTGGATTTATCTCCATGGGGCAAATCCTGTCGCTACCGATGATCATTGTCGGTGCGCTGATGATGGTATGGGCGTACAAGGTTAACCATAAAGTGACTCAATAGTGTTAAGGATAGTTTGTGAAACAGTATCTTGAACTTTGTCAGCGAATTGTTGATGAGGGCGTTTGGATCGAAAATGAACGTACCGCCAAACGCTGCCTAACGGTGGTTAACGCTGATCTCACCTATGATGTAGGTCAGAATCAATTCCCGTTAGTGACAACGCGTAAAAGCTTCTGGAAAGCCGCAGTTGCTGAGCTACTTGGTTATATTCGTGGCTACGATAATGCAGCCGATTTTCGCGCTTTAGGAACCAAAACGTGGGATGCGAATGCGAATTTAAATGCAGCTTGGCTTAACAATCCATACCGCAAAGGTGAAGATGATATGGGCCGCGTGTACGGCGTTCAAGGACGTGCGTGGGCCAAGGCGGATGGTGGGCAGATTGATCAACTGCGTAAGATTGTTGATGATCTTTCACGTGGCGTTGATGATAGAGGCGAAATCCTAAACTTTTATAACCCAGGTGAGTTTCATATGGGCTGCTTGCGCCCCTGCATGTACAGTCATCACTTTTCGTTGTTGGGCGATACATTATATCTCAATAGTACGCAACGCTCGTGTGATGTCCCGCTTGGCTTGAATTTTAATATGGTTCAGGTCTACGTGTTCCTCGCAATTATGGCGCAAATTACCGGCAAAAAAGCGGGTGTGGCCTACCATAAGATCGTCAATGCACATATCTATGAAGACCAACTGGCGTTGATGAAAGATGTACAACTTAAGCGTGAACCGCTCCCTATGGCGAAGTTTTATATCAACCCGAAAATTAAAACGCTAGAAGATCTTGAAACTTGGGTTACCTTGGATGATTTCTGGATTGAAGGCTACCAATGCCATGATGCCATCCAGTACCCGTTTTCGGTTTAGTTGCCCTCTCGCATTATTAAAAAGTACTGTTTTCTAGTTGTAAAAAATCCCCGAAGCGTTGCTCGGGGATTTTTTTGATCTGTTGTGTGGTTTGTTCGTTACTTAAGCCGTTAGTGCCAGTATACCGCCAGGCATAATGATAAAGACCGATAGTAAATAACCCGCAACGACCGCTTTATTCTTTGTTGCCATCTCAGCAATCATTTCGGCGCCTTTAATTGGCAGTTCGCGTAAAAATGGAACCCCATAGATCAACACAGTGGCTAATACATTAAAGGTTAAGTGGACTAAAGCAATTTGCAAGGCAAATACCGCAAACTCACCAGAAACGGCCGTTGCCGCGAGTAGGGCGGTAATGCAAGTGCCAATATTAGCCCCTAAAGTGAATGGGTAAACATCGCGTACTTTCAATACACCAGTGCCGACCAGCGGAACCATTAAACTGGTGGTGGTTGAAGAAGATTGAACCAATACAGTGACGATTGAACCTGAAAGGATACCGTGCAGCGGTCCGCGCCCAATGGCATCTTTGAGTATCTCTTTCGCACGACCCACCATCAAACTCTTCATGAGCTTACCCATGACAGTGATAGCCACAAAAATGGTCGCAATACCAAGTACAATCAACATCACGCCACCTACAACTTCACCAAAAGTGATCAGTTGGCCTTTTAGTGCCGTGATAATTGGGCTCGTGATAGGTTTGATAAAATCGAGTCCTTTCATGCTCATATCACCAGTAGAGAGCAAAGGTGACACAAGCCAATGAGAAATTTTCTCTAAAATACCAAACATCATCTCTAACGGTAGGAAAATCAGTACCGCCAAAAGATTAAAGAAGTCGTGAATTGTTGCACTTGCAAAAGCGCGTTTAAATTCGACTTGGCAACGAACGTGTCCAAGGCTAACAAGCGTGTTGGTTACTGTGGTGCCAATATTGGCACCCATGACCATTGGGATCGCCATTTCAACAGGTAATCCGCCAGCCACAAGACCGACAATGATAGAGGTTACG
This sequence comes from Vibrio sp. V23_P3S9T160, assembly GCF_963886625.1. Lineage (NCBI taxonomy): Bacteria > Pseudomonadati > Pseudomonadota > Gammaproteobacteria > Vibrionales > Vibrionaceae > Vibrio > Vibrio sp. V23_P3S9T160. The sequence continues at coordinate 18,366 of NZ_CAWPDB010000105.1, read as the reverse complement.
GTGCTTGAAGATTGAATCAATGCTGTGGCGACTAACCCTATCATCAACCCCGCTATTGGGTGTGAGGCAAACTCAAACAGTACCTTAGCTTGATCACCTGTCGCCCATTTAAATCCACTACCTACCATCGCCACTGCAAGTAGCAGTAGGTAGAGCATGAATGCCAAGTTCGCCCAACGCAGCCAACGAGTGGTACTCGCAATGGGTGCAGCAGTAGTTGTCGCTTGGTTCATTTTCTTTTCTCCATTGACCTTTTGAGTGTTGTTCGGTCTGTTGTTGAATCTGAGCGAGATAGTAGAGAATAATTATTTCATTTATATGACAGTGAGTTTCTCATTGATAACTCTGATAAAAACAAGTTTCACGGTGACTTTTAATTCTTTATTTATTGAGTTTTCATGATGTTATGCGACGTTAACAACGTGGAGGAGGAGAGCGAGGGACGCTAGTTTTAGATATTTTATGACGAAGTTGTCATTTTTGAACTCTAACTGCTCGGTATTAAGATTAGCTAACGTTCTTAAGTTCGGTTTTTCCGAGTTAATTGCTCATTTGGTTTGGGTTTGTTATAAACAACGACCAGATAAAATTGAGTGTCCTTATCATGTTTCACCTCAACTACAATCATCTTTACTACTTCTGGATGGTATGCAAGCAGGGATCGGTCACTAAAGCTGCAGAAGCACTCTTCTTGACTCCGCAAACCGTCACTGGGCAAATTAAGGCTTTTGAAGAGCGCATGGATGGTAAGCTTACTAAGCGTAATGGCCGTAGCATTGAACCGACAGAACTTGGACAACTGGTTTTTAAATATGCTGACCGGATGTTCGGCTTAAGTTATGAGATGCTCGATATTGTCAATTATAGTCAGCGCTCTAACCTGCTGTTTGATGTAGGAGTGGCGGATGCCCTCTCTAAACGGCTTGTCAGTAAAATACTGATGACGACGGTCCCGGCCGATAGCAGTATCCACTTGCGTTGTTTTGAATCGACCCATGAAATGTTGTTAGAGCAACTTTCACAACACAAGTTGGATATGATCCTCTCTGATTATCCCGTCGATTCCAGCCAAAGCCCGGGCCTGTTCAGCAAAAAATTGGGTGAGAGTCACATGAGTTTTTTTTGTTCAGGCAAGGTTGAAAATGTCTCTTTTCCCGCCATTTTAGAGCAGAGAAAGTTGTTGATACCGGGAAGCCGAACCGCGATGGGGCGTAATCTATTGCAATGGTTTGACCGTCAAGGCCTGAAGCCGAATATTCTGGGGGAGTTTGATGATGCGGCATTGATGAAAGCTTTTGCGCGTTATCATCATGATGTGATTTTTTTAGCGCCCTCAATCTATGTGACTGAAGTTGGTGATGATCTTCCTTTGCAACTCATTGGTCAGATTGATGATTTAAAAGAAGAGTACTACGTCATTTTTGCTGAGAGGATGATCCAACATCCGGCAGTGAAAAATGTTTGCGATGCAGATTTTAATAATTTGTTTGTATGATGCTTTCACTACTAACGATAAATAGATTACTATCTCATTATCTAGCAATATTATTAATTATCGCTTGCCAAGTAATACTAATCTAAACTGGTTATACGCCTTCTGATGCCGTTATTGACGCTCTATTGAATGGTTGCCGTCATAAACGGTATAACAATTAAACTACGTAGAAAAAGGTACTAACCTTACTTATAAACTCATAACCTGTTGGGTTAAGGAAGATGCAAACTTGTGATGCGTTTGATGTAAGAAGTTGTTCCAAGGGAGCTTATTCATGAACCTACAAGAAATGGAAAAAAATTCCGCTAAAGCAGTGGTGTTGTTAAAGGCTATGGCTAACGAAAGACGCCTACAAATATTGTGTTTATTACACAATCAAGAACTGTCGGTTGGTGAGCTATGTGGGAAATTAGAATTGAGTCAATCGGCACTTTCGCAGCATCTTGCTTGGTTAAGAAGAGATGGGTTAGTGGATACAAGAAAAGAAGCTCAGACGGTTTACTACACACTCAGCAGCCATGAGATCAAGGCGATGATTGAGTTGTTACACGGTTTATACTGCCGCTAGTGTTTTGAAAAATACACAATCCGAAATTATGTTTCAGTAACATAGTTCGGATTTTTTTATATTGAAATTAGAGTAAATACTTTACTTGACGCTGCAGATATAAAAAAACCGGCCTTAGCCGGTTTTTATTTTCGCGTGGAACCAAGTCTAAATTATAGAGCTTTGATTGCTGCAGCGAAACGAGACTTATGGCGAGCAGCTTTGTTCTTGTGAACAAGACCTTTAGTCGACATACGGTCAAGGATTGGTGTAACTGCAGCAAATGCAGCAGTTGCAGCTTCTTTATCGCCAGCTGCGATAGCTGCGATGGTTTTCTTCATGTAAGTGCGCATCATAGAACGACGGCTAGCATTATGCTGACGACGTTTCTCAGCTTGGATAGCGCGCTTCTTAGCAGATTTACTATTTGCCAAGGGTCTAACTCCCAAAAACTTAGTTCGGTGACAATTTAAGGGCGGGGAATATCCCTTATTTGCTCTCAATTGTCAAATGATTTGTGCAAAAACCGTTCTAGGCCAAACAAATTTTGGTATAGGAAGGTCATCGCGGTTAAGATGCGGGGATTCTAACAGTATTTTTTTTCCAATGCTAATACTTATCTGATCTCGCACTGACATTCCTTATGTGTTGCTGTGGATAATGACGTTTTGGCTTGTTTTTCGAGGTAATAGTGAGCAAACGCCTACTCAAATCTGGCTTGATTGTCAGTGCTATGACGTTGATTTCTCGTGTGTTGGGTCTAGTTCGTGACGTAGTTGTTGCGAATTTGATGGGGGCAGGTGCGAGTGCCGATGTTTTTTTCTTTGCTAATAAAATTCCTAACTTTTTACGTCGGCTATTTGCCGAAGGGGCGTTTTCTCAAGCATTTGTTCCAGTACTGACAGAATACCATTCATCCGGAGATATCAATAAAACACGCGAGCTGATTGCTAAAGCATCTGGCACATTGGGGGTGATTGTCACTTTGGTGACTGTTGTGGGGATCTTATGCTCTGGTGCGGTCACGGCACTGTTTGGGGCTGGTTGGTTTTTAGATTGGCTTAATGATGGTCCTGATGCGCATAAGTTTGAGCTTGCGAGTTTATTATTAAAAATCACTTTTCCTTACTTATGGTTCATCACTTTTGTTGCTTTATCAGGAGCGATTCTCAATACCCTGGGCAAATTTGCCGTCTCTTCTTTTACCCCTGTATTTTTGAATGTGATGATCATCGGTTGCGCTTGGTTTTTGTCGCCGCACTTGCAGCAACCGGAAATTGGCTTGGCGATTGGCGTCCTTCTTGGGGGATTGGTCCAGTTTCTATTTCAAATTCCATTTTTGCTCAAAGCAGGTTTATTGGTTTGGCCTCAATGGGGTTGGAATGAACCGGGGGTTGTGAAAATTCGCACTTTGATGTTGCCCGCTCTTTTTGGGGTATCGGTCAGTCAAATTAACTTATTGCTGGACACCTTCATTGCCAGCTTCTTACAAACGGGCTCCATCAGCTGGCTTTACTATTCAGACCGTTTGCTAGAATTTCCGTTAGGCTTATTTGGTATTGCGATCGCTACCGTTATTTTGCCCGCATTATCCCGTAAACATGTTGATGCCCACAGCGAAGGATTTTCGCAAACTATGGATTGGGGTATTCGTATGGTTTGTCTGCTCGGTTTTCCTGCGATGTTAGGCCTGATTGTGTTGGCAAAACCGATGCTTATGGTGCTATTTATGCGAGGTGAGTTTACCCCGAATGATGTCAATCAAACGGCGTTGTCACTCTATGCATTTGGTTTGGGCTTGATCAGTTTTATGCTGATCAAAGTGCTTGCACCAGGGTACTACTCTCGGCAAGACACCAAAACGCCAGTTCGTTATGGCATTATCGCCATGATCTCTAATATGGTCTTCAATGCGCTTTTAGCGTGGCATTTAAGTTATGTTGGTTTGGCGTTAGCTACGTCATTATCTGCTTTTATCAACATGGCACTGCTTTACAGAGGGTTACATGTGCAAGGGGTGTATCAGATCACCCGTAAAACTATTGGTTTTATTATTCGCTTAATGGTGGCCAGCAGTGCGATGGTTGTGGTCATTGTTTGGCAATTGGAAGAAATGTCAACGTGGCTAGAGTGGAGCCTGACACAGAGGGCTACATCATTGGTGATGCTGATCAGTATCGGTGCGGTCAGTTATTTGCTTTGCCTAGCCGTGCTTGGCGTGCGTTTAAAAGACTTAAAAGCGGCGACAGATTAATGGTGATTAGTATATAATCCGTCGGTTTCGCACCTTGCTAATTGAGAACTATAGGTTTTAAGCATTTTCTAATGGAATTGATTCGCGGCATTCACAATATCAAGCCACAGCATCATGGCTGTGTATTAACCATCGGAAACTTTGATGGTGTTCATTTAGGACATCAGCAAGTTTTGAAGCAAGTATCCAAGAAAGCGCAATTATTGGGTTTACCTTCGGTGGTCATGACGTTTGAACCACAGCCATTAGAATTATTTGCCAAGCACAATGCACCAGCTAGATTAACTCGATTACGTGATAAATTTGTGCAATTGAACAAGCAGTCGGTTGACAGATTGTTATGTGTGAATTTTAACCAGCACTTTGCTAATTTAACGGCAGAAGCTTTTATTCGTGACTTGTTGGTCGCTCAGTTGGGTGTTAAGTTTCTGGTGATTGGTGATGATTTTTGTTTTGGTAAAAATCGCCAAGGTAATTTCAGTATGCTGCAGCAAGCTGGGCAACAGTTCGGTTTTGAGGTGGTAAGTACCCACAGTTTTTGCTTGCAACAACAAAGAGTGAGTAGTACTGCTATTCGTAACGCTTTAGCAAGCGATGACTTAGTGTTAGCTAAGCAGATGCTCGGTCGTGATTACGGTATCAGTGGTCGAGTGTCGCATGGTCAAAAGTTAGGGCGAACCATTGGTTTCCCTACAGCGAACATTCCGCTTAAGCGCTGTGTTTCACCGGTCTCTGGTGTTTACGTCGTCAATGTCTATGGCCTTGATAATTCGCCCATCGGAGGAATTGCCAATATTGGTAATAGGCCAACAGTCAACGGGGTTCGCCAACAACTTGAAGTACACTTGTTTGACTTTCATGCCAATTTATATGGCAAACAGCTAGAAGTGGCACTTTTACATAAGCTTCGAGATGAAAAGAAATTTGAATCTTTTGGAGCGTTAAAGCAACAAATTGAATTGGATGCTGATGCGGCAAGGGTGTGGTTGCATCAGCTAAAGAATTAGTCGGATTATTCCACCGATTAATATCATGTCTAACGTCGCCCAATATAACGGAATTAAGAATCGATGAGTGATTATAAAGATACCCTGAACCTACCTGAAACAGGGTTTCCAATGCGTGGCGATCTGGCTAAACGTGAGCCAGAAATGTTAAAGCGTTGGTATCAAGAAGATCTTTACGGCGAAATCCGTAAAGCCAAAAAAGGCAAAAAATCTTTCGTATTGCACGATGGCCCTCCTTATGCCAACGGTGATATTCATATTGGTCACGCACTGAATAAGATTCTTAAAGACATTATTATCAAATCGAAAACCTTATCCGGTTTTGACGCGCCTTACATCCCCGGTTGGGACTGTCACGGCCTACCTATCGAATTGATGGTAGAGAAAAAAGTCGGCAAACCGGGCCAGAAAGTGACCGCGGCTGAGTTTCGTGAAAAATGCCGTGAATATGCAGCAGGTCAAGTGGAAGGCCAGAAAGAGAGCTTTAAGCGTTTGGGCATCATGGGTGAGTGGGATAAACCTTATCGCACCATGGATTTCGCCACCGAGGCGAACATTATTCGCGCATTGGGTAAAATTGCCGATAAAGGCCACCTGCTGAAAGGTTTCAAACCTGTTCACTGGTGTACTGATTGTGGTTCAGCACTGGCTGAAGCGGAAGTTGAATACAAAGATAAAGTGTCACCTTCGATTGACGTACGATTCAAAGCAGCCGATGAAGCGGCGCTGCTTGAAAAGTTCACGCTCGCGGCTGATCACGCCGGCCACGGTGAAGTGTCGATTGTCATTTGGACAACCACACCTTGGACCTTGCCAGCTAACCGCGCAGTCTGCTTACGTGATGATCTTGAATATGTTTTGTTGCAAATTGAAGCAGACGGTGAACGCCCTGCTGAACGCATTATCGTTGCGTCAGAACTTGCAAAAAGTGTCATGGATCGTGCTGGCATCAGTCATTACCACAACCTTGGTTTTTGCCGAGGTGCAGACCTAGAACTAATGCCTTTTAATCATCCATTTTACGCATTTACTGTGCCTGCGATTTTGGGTGAGCACGTAACTACTGAATCGGGTACTGGTGTCGTTCATACTGCACCTGGTCATGGTCAAGAAGACTTCGTGGTCGGTCAGCAATACGGCCTTGAAGTAGCCAACCCTGTCGGTTCAAACGGCGTATATCTAGCAGACACCGAGCTATTTGCTGGTCAACATGTGTTTAAAGCGAATGACTCTGTACTTGAAGTACTGAAAGAAAAAGGTGCTTTGTTGCACCACCATGCCTACGAGCATAGTTATCCTCATTGCTGGCGTCATAAAACCCCAATCATTTTCCGTGCAACACCACAATGGTTTGTCTCTATGGAGCAAGCCGGTCTGCGCGCCCAAGCTCTAGAATCGATCAAAGGCGTACAATGGATGCCGGAATGGGGTCAAAGCCGCATCGAAGCAATGATTGAAGGTCGTCCTGAATGGTGTATTTCTCGTCAGCGTACTTGGGGTGTACCGATTGCGCTATTTGTGCATAAAGAGACGGCAGAACTTCATCCTAATAGCCCTGTGCTGATTGAAACAGTGGCGCAATTGGTAGAACAAAAAGGGATTCAAGCGTGGTGGGATGTCGACACTGCTGAGATCTTGGGCGAGGAAGATGCCAAGCATTACGAAAAAGTACTCGATACACTGGATGTGTGGTTCGACTCTGGTGTGACTCACTACGCCGTTGTTGATAAGCGTGAAGAGTTCAATGGCCACGGTGCAGATCTGTACCTTGAAGGTTCAGATCAGCATCGTGGTTGGTTCCAATCTTCATTGATTTCATCGGTAGCAATGAAAGGTGCTGCGCCTTACAAACAAGTATTGACGCATGGCTTTGTGGTCGATGGTCATGGCCGCAAGATGTCAAAATCAATCGGCAACGTGGTTGCGCCAAAAGATGTCACCAATAAACTGGGTGCAGACATCCTGCGTCTATGGGTTGCATCGACTGATTACACTGGTGAAGTGGCGGTTTCTGACGAAATTCTAAAACGTTCGGCGGATGCTTATCGCCGTATCCGTAATACAGCACGTTTCTTCTTAGCCAACCTCAATGGATTTAACCCAGCAACGGATATGGTTGCAGCTGACGAGATGGTGTCGCTGGATCGCTGGGCCGTAGGCCGTGCCTTTGCGGCGCAACAAGAAATTGTCAAAGCATATGAAGAGTATAATACGCATGGCGTGATCCAACGTTTGATGCACTTCTGCTCAATTGAAATGGGTTCGTTCTACCTTGATGTGATTAAAGATCGCCAATACACCGCTAAACAAGGTGCACATGCACAGCGTAGCTGTCAAACGGCGCTGTATTACATCGTTGAGGCTTTGGTTCGTTGGATGGCACCGATCATGTCATTTACGGCTGATGAAATTTGGAACGAAATGCCAGCGATGCAAGCTAATGGCGAGCCGCGTGAAAAATTTGTCTTTACGGGTGAGTGGTTTGAAGGTCTGTTTGGGTTAACTGAAGGCGAAGAGTTGAACAATGAATTTTGGGCAGAGATGCAAAAAGTTCGTAGCTCGGTGAACAAGTTGCTTGAAACTGCTCGCAGTGAAAAAATCATTGGTGGCTCATTACAAGCTGAAGTGGTGCTGTTTGCTGATGACGCTTTAGTGGCTCAGTTAAACAAGCTTGAAGATGAACTGCGTTTTGTACTGCTGACATCAAAAGCGATAGTGAAGCCTCTGGCTGAGAAAAGCGATGCGGCACAAGCAACGGAAACTGCAGGTTTGTTTGTGTTGGTGAGCGCAACCGAAGCAGAGAAGTGCGATCGCTGTTGGCATCATACTCCTGACGTTGGCACTATCACTGGTCATGAAACTATTTGTGGCCGTTGTGTGTCGAACGTGGATGGTGAAGGCGAAGTTCGTAAGTTCGCTTAATAATATTGGGATTCAATATGGCAGAGCAGACGCTTACTTGGAAACAATCAGGAGTTCGCTGGCTATGGCTAGCGCTTCTGGTCTTTACCCTTGATGTCGGTATAAAGCTGATGGTCATGGATAACATGGGGTATGGTTGGGCAAATCGCATCGAAGTAATGCCTTTTTTTAACCTACTTTATGTACATAACTATGGTGCGGCATTTAGCTTTTTAGGCGATCAAGCGGGTTGGCAACGTTGGTTGTTTACCGCTATTGCCTTTGCGGTGACGGGGCTCCTCACTTACTGGATGAGTAAGCTGCCTGCGCAAGAGAAGTGGCATAATATCGCTTATGCCATGATTATTGGTGGCGCAATCGGCAACGTGTTTGATCGTATCGTGCACGGTTTTGTGGTTGATTATCTTGATTTCTACTGGGGCAATTATCACTGGCCAGCGTTTAACTTGGCTGACAGTGCCATTTGCCTTGGTGCAGCAATGATTATCCTTGATGGCTTTCGTAAAAAAGACGATGCGCACTCATAATGGCTAAAATAGTTGAATAACCCTAAGCGCTGTCTGTTGATTCAGGTGGCGCTTTTTGTTTACTCTTCATCTCTAAAAATACGGTGGCGATAGGCGTACTAAAAACGGGCATTTTTATGTCGTTATGGATGACTTGTCTCTACACTAAAATAAATAAAGAGAAATCACGTGACGACAATAAAAGCAAACAGTGCGGTAACCCTACACTTCACCATTAAATTAAAAGATGGCTCTATTGCGGATAGCACTCATAATATGGGCAAACCAGCGAAATTGGTTATTGGTGATGGCAGTCTAAGCGACAATTTTGAGTTGTGCTTAATCGGTCTGAGTGCCGGAGAATCCAAAACCATTGAGTTAAAAGCCGAAGACGCGTTTGGTTTGTCTAACCCAGATAACATCCACCATATGGATCGCGCCAAATTTGCCGGTAATACTGAGGTGGAAGTTGGCACGATTATGGCGTTTAGTGGCCGCGATGGCTTAGAAATTCCTGGTATTATCACCGCTATTGCGGGCGATTCGGTGACGGTTGATTTTAACCACCCACTTGCAGGACAAGATGTCATTTTTGATGTTGAAATTTTGTCTGTAGAATAATTGGCAACTTGCGATAACCCTATTCAATGAGCAATGAAATGAAAATATTGTTAGCCAACCCTCGTGGTTTTTGCGCCGGTGTTGATCGTGCGATCAGCATCGTTGAACGCGCACTTGAGCTGTATCAGCCTCCGATTTATGTACGACATGAAGTGGTGCATAACCGCTTTGTGGTGGAAGGGCTGAAGCAGCGCGGGGCCATTTTTGTTGAGGACTTACACGAAGTACCTGATGACAATATTGTGATCTTTTCTGCTCATGGCGTTTCGCAAGCAGTGAGACTTGAAGCGAAAGCGCGTGCATTAACCGTGTTTGATGCCACTTGCCCTTTGGTGACTAAAGTGCATATGGAAGTGGCTCGAGCCAGTCGCCGCAGTATGGAAGTAGTGCTGATTGGCCATGCAGGTCATCCTGAAGTGGAAGGAACCATGGGCCAATACGCCAGTAAAAAAGGCGGCATGTACTTGGTTGAAAAACCGGAAGATGTTGAATCACTAAAAGCTATCGTTAAAGATCCGACTAATTTACATTATGTTAGCCAAACCACCTTGTCGGTGGATGAAACAGCCGATGTGATTGATAAATTGCGTGAAGTGTTTCCTGATATTCAGGGACCACGTAAAGATGATATCTGTTACGCGACACAAAACCGCCAAGATGCGGTGCGTCAACTTGCATTGGATGTTGATTTGGTGGTGGTGGTGGGCTCGAAAAACTCATCAAACTCTACGCGTTTAAAAGAATTGGCGGAAAAGCTCGGAACGCCGGGTTACTTGATTGATTGCCCTGAAGATATTGATCCAACGTGGTTTGATGGTAAGAAAACCGTTGGCGTCACGGCCGGCGCATCGGCACCCGAAGCATTAGTGAATCAGATCCTAGATCGAATTAAAGAGCTTGGTGCTCAATCGGTTGAAGAAGTGCTTGGACGAGAAGAGAACATGTTTTTTGAAGTGCCCAAAGAGCTGCAAATCAAGCAAATCGACTAGTCAATAAAAAGTATTTGAATTAGACGTACCAATAAAAGAAGAAGGGCTTCCAAATGGAAGCCCTTTTCTATAACGCAAGCGAAGCGTCATTCACACTATGCAGTTTCTGTGACTGCTTTCGGTTTTTCTTCATCGGTAAGTTCGATGTCGCCTTTACCTTTGGAGATTCTAATTACATATATGGTTACGGACAGTGAGAACAAAATACCGGCAATGGTTGATGCTTGCATCGGTAAGCCAAAGCCTAATGCACTGTTATTAAGAATGAAGGTGGCACAAACCGTGGTCATAAACATCGCGGGGATAGTCGCAATCCAATGCAGTTTGTTGTGGCGTAGTAAATAGGCGGAAGCGGTCCAAAGCATCATTACTGCTGTGGTTTGGTTGGCAAAACCGAAGTAGCGCCAAATAATACCGAAATCCACTTGAGTGAGAATGGCACCCAAAACAAACAGCGGCAGTGCCATGAACAAGCGATTACGCAGCGTTTTTTGTTCCATATTGAAATATTCAGCCAAGATCAAACGGCTAGAGCGAAATGCAGTGTCGCCTGAGGTGATTGGTAGGATAACCACACCCAAGAAGGCGATGATGCCGCCAAACACACCTAATAAGCCAAAGGATGCGCTGTACACAACGTTACCTGGGCCGCCGTTTTTCACTGCTTCTGATAATCCTTCCAATGAGCCAAAGAAAGAGAGTGCAATCGCACACCAGATAAGTGCGATAATGCCTTCACCAATCATGGCACCGTAAAACACGAAGCGGCCATTTTTTTCATTTTCCATACAGCGAGCCATCAATGGCGACTGAGTTGCATGGAAACCAGAGATAGCACCGCAAGCAATCGTGATAAAGAGCGCTGGCCAAAGTGGTAGGTCGTTCGGGTTCATGTTGCTGAACATGTCGCTCATTTCAAAACCGCCCATCACAGTGTGTTCACTGGAAAGTGCAATCGCGGTCATTAAGCCAACCGACATAAAGATCAACAATGCGCCGAACAGTGGGTAGAAACGGCCGATGATTTTATCGACAGGAACGATGGTGGCGAGAATGTAGTAAGCGAAAATAATCACCACCATTGAGGTCATGCTCACCGTTAGACTCGTTTGCTCGTTAATCAGATTGGTGATCATCCCCGCAGGCGCAGAAACGAAAACAACCCCCACAAGCAGTAATAGTACAATGGCAAAAATGTTCATAAAATGTTTTGCGCCATTGCCTAGGTAGCGGCCGGTAATGGTGGGCACTGAAGCGCCGCCATTGCGTACCGACAACATGCCTGAAAAGTAGTCATGTACCGCACCTGCAAAAATACAGCCGACGACAATCCACAACATTGCTGCAGGACCATAGAGTGCGCCCATGATTGGGCCGAAAATTGGGCCTACGCCAGCAATATTAAGCAATTGTACCAAGTAGACTTTTTTGGTCGACATAGGAACATAGTCCACGCCATCACTCATGGTGTGGGCCGGTGTTTTACGGTTCTCGTTAATACCAAATACTTTTTCTACAAAAGCGCCGTAGATAAAGTATCCGGCCAGTAGGGCTGCGACACAGGTAAGAAACCACATCATAGCAATTGTCCTTTATGAATGAATTAAGCTCACTGTGGATAATAAAGGGCTCTGTGACGAGAAACATCTGCTTTTCCAGTGAGCGGCACTATAGCCAGTTAAGTGGCTATTTCACACAATAAGTGGTTTAGGGCTCGTCTCATCATCTGGATCAATAATGCTTTGTTGCTGGGAGGCAATGAGTGGCATCTTACAAGCAATCTGCTAGGCTAATTGAATGAAAATAAGAACTTAAGGACAACAATGAAAAAATTAAGTGTATTGTGCGCTGCTATATTGATGGTTGGGTGTGCGGCCTCTGATGCTGAATTAGCACAAAACGGAGATTGGCAACAAATTGGTTATCAAGATGGAGTCACAGGTCATACTCAGCGCAGCTATAAAAAGCTTTCTGAGCTGGGTTCGGTGCAACAAGCCGATTACGAAGCGGGATACGTTAAAGGGCTAAGCGAGTATTGTAACCCCAATTTTGCCTATCAAATTGGATTGTCAGGACTATATTATGAAGGTGCGTGCGAAGGAACCGAGCAAGCACAGCGCTTTCGCATGGAATGGCAACGGGGTTGGAATGAGTTTTCTAACTGACTTTTTGATTGAGAGCCACTAGTGGCTCTCGTGTTCACTTTCCATTGCCCGGCGAAGAAAACCATCAGACTCAGTCAATTTATCCATAGCTTCTGCATAACTTAATCCCGTCAAGTGCATCAATATCGCTACTTTTACATTGTTGTTGCTTTGGGCTAATAAGTATTCAGCCTCAGCGCGTTCACAGTCGGTTGCTTGCATCACAATTCGCACCGCTCTGGCGATGAGTTTTCGGTTAGTGGCCTTAACATCGACCATTAAATTTTGGTAACTCTTACCAAGACGGATCATGCTAGCGGTGGTGAGCATGTTGAGTACCAGCTTCTGCGCTGTACCGGATTTTAAGCGCGTTGAACCGGTCAGAGCTTCTGGCCCAACGACAGGGCTAATGGCTATTTGAGCCAATTCTGCAATCGGGGAGTCCGGGTTACACGACAGGGCAATGGTTGTCGCGCCCAAATCATTAGCATACTCCAAGGCACCGATGACATAAGGTGTGCGCCCACTAGCGGCAATACCAACAACCACATCTTGATCCGTAAAATGAATGCTTTTGAGATCTTGAATGCCGAGTTCTGCGCAATCTTCCGCCCCTTCTTGAGCACTGAACATGGCCTCTTTCCCACCAGCAATCAAACCAATCACCATCTGATCGCTAACTCCAAATGTTGGAGGGCACTCAGACGCATCAAGAACGCCTAATCGGCCACTGGTTCCTGCACCGATATAGATTAATCGACCACCATGTTTGAAGGCATAGGTAATTCGATCCACGGCTAAGGCGATCTCCGGAAGGACTTTTTCGACGGCCAGCGGAACGTGCTTATCTTGTTGATTGAGCCGTTCTACAATTTCTTGTGCTGATAGTAGGTCAATATCCATTGTGTCAGGGTTGCGACCTTCGGAAATAAGGTGAGAAAGCGCAGAGAGCAGCGCGTCATTAGTCATACCATTCCTTACTTATTAATGAGCAAAATAGACCACACCCAACGAAGCGAGAGCGCTTGATCCGGTTACTTCTGGTAGATTGCTGGGTAAATTATGCAGACGACGTTGAGCAAGCCAAGCAAAAGCCATCGCTTCCATGTAGTCACTATCCACCCCTTTATCGCTGGTGGGCATGATGCGCCAGTGTGCTAAATGGGCCTGCAGACGTTCAACCAATAGCGGGTTACGGGCGCCGCCGCCACACAGCAGCAATTCCGGCGCAGGCCCACATTGATAGTGAGCGACTTGCGTGGCGATGGTGAGTGCTGTGTATTCACAGAGTGTACGTTGAACATCTTCTGCTGCTAACGAAAACTCAGCCAGTATCTGCTGAAGCCAAGGGAGATTAAACAGCTCGCGGCCCGTACTTTTCGGTGCATTCAACGCAAGGTACGGCTCTTGATTGAGACGTTCGAGTAGTGGCTGATGCACCTTTCCCGATCTCGCCCACATGCCATTATCATCAAACTTATGGCCTGTCTGTTCAAAGCACCACGCATCCATCAACATATTGCCCGGGCCCGTATCGTAGCCTAATACTTTTTGCTGCGGCCGCAGTACCGAAATATTAGCGATGCCGCCAATATTGAGTACTACAACGCTCGAATCGATTGATTTGAAAATGGTGTCGTGAAATGCAGGGACTAATGGAGCTCCTTGGCCGCCGAGCGCCATATCTTTGCGCCGAAAATCAGCCACCGTGTCGATGCCAGTTTTGCTGCTGATAATATTGGCATCACCGAGTTGCATCGTAAAAGGCGTATTGCCGTTGGGTTGATGAAAAACCGTTTGGCCATGGCAGCCAATCGCGCGAATATCGCACGCTTGATAGCCTGATTGAGCCAGTAAAGCGATGACTGCATCAGCAAACAGATGGCCGAGCAAGTGGTCTAACTCGCCAATCTCTTGCACATTGGTTGATTGCCCAATACAGACATTCAGCAAACGCTGTTTGAGATCTTCTGGCATTGGGAAATCAGCGTGAGCCAATAAACGAATTTGGTTGCCATCCATTTCGACCAGCGCTGTATCGACACCATCCATGCTGGTGCCAGACATCACACCAATGTAGCGTTCAATGCTCTTCATTCGCTTCTCCTTCAACTCGAAAACAAAATCATTGTAATAGAAATTCAAAGCGAATAACCTCGTTAAATTAACTGTTTAAGTAAATTTTTGGAGTGAGCATGGGACCGTTGTGGCTAGATGTGGCAGGCTGTGAATTGAGCGCTGAAGACAACGAGATTCTTGAGCATCCGACTGTCGGCGGGGTCATTCTTTTTGCGCGTAATTATCACGATAACGCGCAGTTGCTTGCGCTTAATAAAGCGATTCGCCACGCAGCAAAACGTCCGATTTTAATTGGTGTCGATCAAGAAGGTGGGCGAGTACAACGTTTTCGTGATGGGTTTTCGCTGATCCCCGCCGCGCAGCAGTATGCCAAGCAGAATAATGGTGAAGCATTAGCTCGCCAAGGCGGCTGGCTGATGGCGGCGGAGTTGATTGCTCATGATATTGATCTCAGTTTTGCTCCTGTGCTGGATAAAGGTCATGCGTGTAAAGCGATTGGTAATCGTGCTTTTGGTGATGATGTACAGAGCATCATTCGCCACAGTTCAGCCTATATGCAAGGCATGAAAGAGGCTGGCATGGCAACAACAGGTAAACACTTTCCCGGTCACGGCGGGGTAATCGCTGACTCGCATCTTGAGACGCCCTATGATGAGCGCAGCACGGTGATGGAAGAAGACATGGCGATATTCAAAGCGCAGATTGAAGCTGGAGTGCTCGATGCCATGATGCCTGCGCATGTAATTTATCCTCACTATGATGATCAACCGGCCAGCGGCTCTGGGTTTTGGTTGAAGCAAGTACTTCGTCAGCAGTTAGGGTTCAAAGGATTAGTCTTTTCTGATGATTTAACAATGGAAGGGGCATCTGTCATGGGCGGTCCTGCCGAGCGCGCGCATCAATCGCTAGCCGCTGGATGTGACATGATTTTAGTGTGCAATCAACGCGCAGCTCAAATTGAAGTATTGGATAATTTGCCGATTTTGGACGTGCCAGCGGCTGAGTCTCTACTCAAACGTCGTGCTTTTAATCTTCCTCAACTGCAAAGCACTGAACAGTGGAAACAAGCCTCAGAAGCGATGAAACGACTGCTTGGTGAGTAAAAAAATGGCGCTGTGCGTGAAAGCTTCAGCGCCGTTATTTTCTATTCGTTGCGGTTAGTGAAAACCCAGAACTTCTTTTAAATTTTTTAGATAACGTCGGCTGACGGGCACTTTGTGATCACTAAGGGTGATGATTTCCGCCAGCCCATTGTCCAATAATTTGATCTCTTTAATGGCCCTAGTATTGATTAAATACTGGCGGTGACAACGAACCAGTGGCGTTCTTTCTTCCAAAATTTTGAGCGTTAATTGGCTGGTGGCTCGTTGTAAATGGGTTTGCACATGAACACCACTGATGTCGCTCAAAGCAAACTCGACATCTTTGGTGGCAATGATCACAATTCGATTTAATCCAATGCAGGGAACTTGATCTAACCCTGCTGGTGATAAAATCGAAAAATCCTGCTTTTTGTGCCCTTGGCGAACTAAACGTTGCAGCGTTTTCTTTAAGCGCTCAGGGTCAACTGGCTTGAGTAGATAATCAAACGCATTTTCCTCAAACGCTTGCAGTGCATACTGATCATAAGCGGTGACAAACACCACATTGGGCATCGTATCTGGGTCAAGCATCCCTAGCAGCTCAATGCCAGTAACTTGTGGCATTTGAATGTCGAGAAACACCACGTCTGGCTTTAGCTGATTGATTTTTTTTAACCCTTCGATCGCATTACTGGCGTGACCAATCACATCAACATCGCCCGTCTCTTCTAGTAGCTCAGTCAGTTCTTCCCGAGCGAGCAGTTCGTCATCAATAACCAGTGCCGATAGCATGTTATTCCCTTAGTTAAATCCTTGATGAGGAATGAGAAAGCTCATTCGTGTGTATTGATTAGCCAATACTTCCGTTTTTAGTGCGGCTTGTTCGCCAAATTTATTAGTTAAGCGTTTATTGACAATTTGCATGCCTAAACCATCGTAATCTTCATTCGGAGCTTGGTAACTGCCCGCATTATCTTCCACTACAATTTTGTATCCTTCCGTTTGCGCTTGGCTGTAGATTCGTACCCGTCCGCCTTCTAACAAGTTAGAGGTGCCGTGCTTTATCGCATTTTCTACCAGTGGCTGTAGAGTAAAACTGGGTACATTGCGCTCAAGCAGTAATGCATCATCGATGGCAATATCCACTTCAAGGCGATCGGCAAAACGCGCTTGCTCTATGGTTAAGTAAGCTTTGACATGTGCTAATTCTTCTTTAAGAGTCACTGTCTCAATATTTTGTTTGAGGTTACTACGAAAGAAGTGCGAAAGATGCTGGATAAGTTCTCGCGCTTTGTCGGGATCACGGCGGGTGATGGCACTAATGGTATTGAGCGCATTAAACAGAAAGTGAGGGTTGACTTGAGCATGCAGCAGTTTGATCTCGGCGCGAGAAAGCAGCATCTGCTTTTGTTGGTATTCGCCGTACAGAATTTGGCTCGACAGTAATTGTGCAATCCCTTCCGCCATTGACATGTTAATGGTTGAAAAAAGTTTACGCTTCGGCTCGTACAGCTTTATGGTTCCAATTACGCGATCACCTGCTCTAAGTGGAATGATTAGCGCTGAACCGAGTTTGCAGTTTTTAGAGAGTGAGCATTGATAAGGGGAATCTTTTCCGTCGAGGTAAATAATGCGGTTTTTGGTGATCGCATCGAGTGTACTTTGTGATGAGATCGGTGTATTGGGTTTGTGGTGATCGTCACCAATACCGATAAACGCGAGTATTTTTTCTCTATCGGTGATCGATACCGCGCCAACATTGGTCATTTCGTAAACAATTCGAGCGACTTTACCTGCATTGTGTGGATTAAAACCGTTGGCCAAAATGCCAACTGAACGCTCAGCAATATTCAGTGCGCGACGAGAAAAGGTGGCGGAATACTCTTCAAAAATGGTTTTTCTGTCTTGTAAAATGCTCATGAATAGCGCCGCGCCGACTGAGTTAGCGATGATCATGGGCGCGGCGATGGTCGAGACTAAGGCGTATGCATCAACAAACGGTTTAGCGACTAACAAAATTACCAACATTTGCACTATCTCAGCAAACAGTGTTACGGCAAAGACAATGCTGGGGCTAAACAGGAGTCGCCCTTTGCCCTTTCTCAGTAAATAGGTGTGCAGCAATCCACCAATCAACCCTTCTGCAGTGGTTGAAATGGCGCATGCCACATCGGTAAAACCGCCTAAAGTGTAGCGATGCATACCGCCAGTAAATCCAACCGCAAACCCCACAATGGGGCCACCAAATAACCCACCCATGACGGCACCTATCGCCCGCGTATTGGCAATCGCATCGTTGATCTGCAAACCAAAATAGGTGCCCATGATGCAAAAGAGGGAAAACAAAACATAGGTGCTGATTTTGTGGCTAATTCGACTGGAAATGTTAAGCAGCGGCAAGAAAATGGGTGTTTTACTCAACATATAAGCGAGAACGAGGTAAACACACATCTGTTGCAGTAAGGAAAGAATTAAATCCATGTCAAAAACCCGTTGGTTTGGTGATCCCCTTTTCACTTGAAGCTACAGTAGTATTGGCTTTGTTCATTTTCCTAAGCGTAGAGTTTTCTATATACATTAGGATTTATGTACGGATGGCCAGACTGTAACACCAATCTCTTTGGGTATGATTTACGATTCATCCTCACTATTTTAGGTGAGATAGAGAGAATAAAATACGCGTCAGCTTATATTTTTTGCTTTAATAGAAGATAAATACA
>NZ_CAWPDB010000104.1:0-48682 GCF_963886625.1 Vibrio sp. V23_P3S9T160 | reverse complement strand
TCATTTATAAAATTAACGACAACCTAGTATAAGAAAAACGACAAAATATATAATTAACCATAACTGATTGATTTTAATGGTTTATTTTTATTTTATCTGTTTTTGTTTATTTTTTTATGTTGAGCTCATTTGTACCTGATAATTTTTTAACGTTTTTAACGTCAGTTTATTTACCGAAAACAACGTGATGGATTTATGCAATCTTTGATTTCACGCAATAAAATAGAGGGTTAGCGCGTGTATTATTCGCCTGTTAATAAAAATATTTCTCATTACCACTACCATTGAGAGCAAGATAGATGAAATTATCTCAATTAAATGAAGGAGATAGCGCGAGCATCGTCGCGTTCAATCAACTTCCAAATGACATTCGTAAAAAATTGATGGTGATGGGCTTGCTGCCTCTAACTACTGTTACGTTAATCAGAAGAGCTCCTATGGGAGATCCACTTCAACTTGAAGTGAGAGGCGTCTCTTTAGCGGTACGTGAAAATATAGCCGCTTGTATTGAAGTGGAGAGAGCGTAGTGCGATATCAAATTCTAACCGTTGGTAACCCTAATAGTGGCAAAACAACGTTATTTAATGGGCTGACTGGTTCTAAGCAGCAAGTCGGTAACTGGGCTGGTGTTACAGTTGAGAAAAAAACGGGTCGCTACACTCATTCTGGAGATGAATTCATACTAACGGATTTGCCGGGCATCTACGCACTTGACAGCGGGAATGACAGTAACAGTATTGACGAATCCATTGCCTCTAGAGCGGTTCTTACACATCCTGCCGATTTAATCATTAACGTTGTGGACGTGACGTGTTTGGAGCGCAGTCTCTATATGACGCTTCAATTGAGAGAGCTCGGTCGTCCAATGATTGTGGTTTTGAATAAAATGGACGCTTTAAAAAGAGAGCGTCAAGGTCTAGACATTCAACAACTTGAGAAAGTTCTAGGTTGCCCCGTTTTTATGCTTTCTGCTACCAGTAAAGAGCAGGTGAGTCGATTCAAAGAAAAGCTGCATAAAGTACTGCTGCAAGGCGTAGCTCTTAAAGAACTGCTATTGGATTACGGTAGTGCATTTGAACAATCGATCGGAAAATTAGCCACTATTTTTCAACATAAGCAAGTGGCACCTCGCGCATTGGCTATTCGTGCCTTAGAAAATGATCTTTTGGTGATTAATGGATTACCAGAAGTGCAGCGTGAGCTTATTCAGAAAGAGCAATTGCAAAGTGGTTTGGATATTGATCTGCATGTCGCTGATACCAAATACACATTTTTGCATGAACAGTGCCAGCAGATCCGCAAAACCGAAGGGAAACTAAGCCACAGTTTTACACAAAAAGCAGATAAGCTGATTTTAAATAAATGGGTGGGTGTACCGTTTTTCTTTGTGGTTATGTACTTAATGTTTATGTTCTCGATCAATATTGGGAGCGCTTTCATTGATTTCTTCGACATTGGCGTCGGGGCGTTATTGGTTGATGGTGGGCACCACTTACTGGATGATCATTTGCCTATTTGGCTAGTGACATTATTAGCAGATGGCCTTGGCGGAGGTATTCAAACCGTCGCCACATTTATCCCAGTTATCGCTTGTTTGTACTTATTTTTAGCTGTACTCGAAAGTTCAGGTTATATGTCTCGCGCGGCTTTTGTTTTAGATAAAGTGATGCAGAAGATAGGCCTACCGGGTAAAGCGTTTGTTCCGCTTGTTTTAGGATTTGGTTGTAACGTTCCCGCGATTATGGCGACCCGAACTCTAGATCAAGAACGTGAACGTAAATTAGCGGCATCGATGGCACCCTTTATGTCATGTGGTGCACGTTTGCCAGTGTATGCGCTATTTGCTGCGGCATTTTTCCCTGAAAGCGGTCAAAATGTAGTTTTTGCTCTTTATTTATTGGGCATTTTAGCCGCAGTGTTCACTGGTTTGGTTTTGAAGCATACGCTCTATCCGGGTTCAAGCGACAGCCTAGTGATGGAGATGCCAGATTACGAGATCCCAACGCTACAAAACATCATGATCAAAACATGGCAGAAATTAAAACGTTTTGTTCTCGGTGCAGGGAAAACGATTGTCATCGTTGTTATGATCTTAAGCTTCCTCAATTCAGTTGGCACTGATGGCAGCTTTGGTAATGAAGATAGTGACAACTCCGTGTTATCAAAAGTGGCTCAAGTGGTTACTCCGGTATTTGCTCCTATTGGTATCAATCAAGATAACTGGCCAGCGACAGTGGGTATCATCACGGGTATTTTTGCAAAAGAAGCGGTAGTCGGAACATTAAACAATTTATATACCTCTGCTGAAGGTGATGAAAGTGAATATGACCTAATGGCGAGCCTACAAGAAGCGGTTATGTCTATTCCAGAAAACCTAACGGGATTAAGCTTCTCTGATCCGCTCGGTATCGAAGTCGGAGACTTGACAGACAGTAGCGCAGTGGCTGAAGAGCAAGCCGTAGATGCCTCAATCTTTGGTAATTTGAAACAGCACTTTGTCACTGGTCATGCCGCATTTGCCTACCTTATCTTCATTTTGCTTTACACGCCTTGTGTTGCAGCAATGGGGGCTTATGTTCGTGAGTTTGGTGCGAATTACGCTCGTTTTATCGCAGTATGGACGATGGGGCTTGCGTATGGTGGCGCCGCGCTTTATTACCAAGCGACTAGGATCACCGAAACCCCTGTCGAAAGTTTAACGTGGATTATTGCCATTATTATGGTGAGCTTGTTGACCTTTAAAATGCTTAAACGAAAAGGACTCCAGCAGAAAACGGTGCTTGAGGTACAAGTGGCATGATATTAAATGAGTTAAAGCGCTACATTGAAGAGAATGGAATCGTTAGCCGCTCGGCGATTGCGAAAAAGTTTTCGCTCAGTGAGGACGGCGTTGACGCTATGTTAGCCGTGTGGATAAGAAAAGGTGTGTTGTCGCGTACCATCGATACCAACAAGGCTCACCACGTAACAAGAGTGCGTTATGGGCTTAACCGAAATAACGGGCTGTCTTTGACTGTCTTACTTTAGTCATAATCGATGCCGGGCATTCTGTCTGATAAACGAAAGCCGCTAATGTCAGCGGCTTTCAAACTTTTACCCAATCTATCTTTTACCTAATATATGGTGTGAGAGACGACGTTTATCCTTTTCTAAAAATAGAACTCAGTGATAGCACATTTTGGATTCTGGTTAAGATCGCTTGTTGTTCTTGCTCGGCTCTCACTATCCCTTGAGTATTGCCCCAGATAGGCCCAGGCCATGCTACATCATTTTTAAATCGAGCAACATGGTGAATATGGAGCTGAGGCACCATGTTACCCAGCGCACCTAAATTGAGTTTATCTGGACAAAACGTGGCTTCAAGAGCTTGGCTAACGGCTTGAGATTCGCATAAAAATTGTTGCTGTTCCTGCATTGGTAGATGATGCAGCTCTTTCAAATTGGCACGTTTAGGCACCAGAATAATCCAAGGCACGGCATTATCTTTATGGAGTAAGGCTAAGCAAAGAGGAAATTCGCCAATGACGGAAGTGTCTTTGGCCAGTTGCGGGTGGAGTTCAAAATTCATGTCAATCTCACTTGCACGGATGTTATCACCGATAAAAGAAAAGGCTGACCATGGTCAACCCTTTCATTCACTCATAGCTGTCGTTACATACGTTCTAATGTATCAATACCGAGTAGCGACAAACCTTGCTTGATGGTTTTTGCTGTCAATGCAGCCAGTTTTAGACGGCTTTGTTTCACACTTTCATCTTCAGCGACTAAGATTGGGCATGCTTCATAGAAGCTAGAGAATTGGCCAGCTAATTCAAATAGGTAGCTACACATAATGTGAGGTTGGCCTTCGCGGGCAACAGCTTGTACCGCTTCTTCAAACTGCAGAAGTTTCGCAATCAAAGCTTTTTCTTTCTCTTGTGTGACTTTAATTTCACCCGTCAGGTTATCCATCGATACGCCTGCTTTAGCAAAAATTGACGCGACACGTGTGTAGGCATACTGCATGTAAGGCGCAGTGTTACCTTCAAATGCCAACATGTTGTCCCAGTCAAACACGTAATCGGTAGTACGGTGCTTAGAAAGATCAGCATATTTCACTGCGGCCATCGCGACAGTATTGGCAATGTTCGCTTTTTCTTCGGCGTCTAAATCAGGGTTTTTGGATTCAATTAATTTAGCGGCACGCTCTTGCGCTTCATCGAGAAGATCGGCCAGACGAACAGTACCGCCAGCACGAGTTTTGAACGGGCGGCCATCTTTGCCTAGCATCATACCAAAGGCGTGGTGTTCAAGAGTCACTTCTTCAGGTACATAGCCCGCTTTGCGGACAATCGTCCATGCTTGCATTAGGTGCTGATGTTGACGCGAGTCGATAAAGTACAACACACGGTCCGCACCTAAGGTTTCATAACGGTATTTTGCACACGCGATATCGGTTGTGGTGTATAAGAAGCCGCCATCACGTTTTTGGATGATAACGCCCATTGGCTCGCCATCTTTATTTTTGTATTCTTCAAGAAAAACGACTTGTGCGCCATCATCTTCTTGCGCCAAACCTTTTTCTTTTAAATCGGCTACGATGCCGGGCAACATGTCGTTGTACATGCTTTCGCCCATCACATCATCGCGCGTGAGCGAAACATTCAAACGATCATAGTTACGCTGGTTTTGGATCATGGTGATGTCCACCAATTTTTTCCACATTTGAGCGCAGAATTCGTCACCGCTTTGTAGTTTGACCACATAATTTCGTGCTTTAGCAGCAAACACTTCATCTTCGTCGTAGAGTTTTTTTGACTCACGATAAAAAGCTTCAAGATCGGAAAGTTCCATTGAAACTTCGTTACCAGACTCTTGTTGCACACGTTCAAGGTTGGCTATCAACATACCAAATTGCGTGCCCCAGTCACCGATGTGGTTGGCGCGGATCACTTTATGGCCTAAAAATTCCAAGGTACGTACAACGGCGTCACCAATGATGGTTGAGCGTAAGTGGCCTACATGCATCTCTTTGGCAACGTTAGGCGCTGAGTAGTCTGCGACGATCGTCTTCTGCGCTTCTTTGGTTACACCAAGGTGCTCATCTGCTAGGGCGATATCCGCTTGTTTAGCAAGAAACGCTTCACTGAGGAAAATGTTGATAAAACCTGGGCCTGCAATTTCCGTTTTGCTCGCAATGCCATCGAGGTCCAGAACATCCAATACTTTTTGAGCAAATTCTCGCGGGTTGGTACCCAGTTGCTTAGCTACGCCCATAATGCCATTGGCTTGATAGTCACCAAATTGCGCTTTGGCCGATTGGCGAACAGCAGCAGGACTGCCAGCTGGTGCGCCTGCGGCTTCAAGAGCCTGAGATACTTTGTCATTAATCAGTGCTTGGATATTCACACGCGTTTCCTTTAATTCTTGGAATTGCAAAGGTATGCATTTTATTCACCATTTAGTGCCAATACATATCTTAATTTTGTTCATCATTTGGCGCACATAATACCAATTTTATTGAGGCGCTTATAGGGACTAAATTAGGAAATTTTCTACTTTTCGAAGAGTTGTTGGTACTATTAGACGATAATCATCATTTTGGACCATTTAAATGCTTGAACCATTAAAGAATGCAGCGCTTCATCCTGAACAGCTTAAGCAGAATTTAGATAAATTTATGCATAAAATTCAAGAATTAACCAAAATTTTGCATATTGATTTATCCACAAATCAAGCTGACCACATTGCACTGCGCATTAATGATCGTAAATTAGCGTCATTAGCACATGCGGCATGGCTGGAGGAAGGGCGAGAAATATCGAGTGCTCAGATAAATGGCCGTCCTATCATTGTGATTGAATTTACGGTGCCGCTATCGGCTAATAGTTGGTCTATAGAATGTTTGGAATTGCCTTACCCTGCCGAGGGAAAAATTTATCCAGAGCAGAGCTGGGAGCATGTGGAATTTGTGGTGCCATCTGAGGCAAAAACCGCGAAAGCCTATTTGCAGGATATACTGTCGGTTTACCCACGATTAAAAGAATGCTGGACAACATTAGACACTCAAGGTGTTCAAGTTAAATTGTCCAGTCCAAAAGGGGAAGGAGAGCGATTACATAACCCGACGGTTGCATTTAAGTGGCAAGGCGTGTGTATTAAACTGCATCCCCACTCTTTAAAAGAGATCGTAAAATCAGAGCAAAGATAAATTGCTCTGATGGCGATGAAGTACTGTTATCCTAAGTTATAGCTTTTAGGCCGAAGCTGGAACGCTTCAATTGAGCCAATTTCTTGCCCTAAACTGAGTTTTTGAACCGTTTGATGTGCGTTTCCTTGGCTGTGCATGATCAGTCGATTGGCGGTCCTTGGTTTTAGCTCATTGACCACAAAGCGAATCATATCACTGCGGCTGAGTGATTTCAGTTCACTCAAAACCTGCTCTCTTTGATCAAAGCCCGCATCTTTATTGCCGATAGCAACCCAAAGTCTTTGCGCACGGCTGCGAAGGGTGGGGTCGGGGGTTGAAATTTGATTCCATAAACCACGTTTACTGCTGTGCCACTGGTATTCGTTGAGCTCCAGCAGCACCATGTAAAAAGCATTTAAAAATTCATCTACAGCGCTAATCAGCTCATAAGGCGCAGCATTCGGTGACTGGACGTAGAGTACGATGCCTGGGTGACGGTTTAATGGCATGTTGCCCGTTCCGACCATATAACCAAGTTGCTGCTTAGTACGAATTTCATGAAAAAATGTAGCGGACATCAAGTGATTAGCTAATGAATATAAGGCGATGCTGCGCGGTGCGGCATCATTGCACTGATAATAGACCACCACAGCAGAATCTTCTTGATCGCAGTGAACCTCTTTTTGAAAAGTCCCACTCTCTCCGAGCATGACGAGTGGTCTTAATGATTCCTCGTACTGTTGATCTTTGACTCGTAATGCATTTTTAAGCGTATCTGCCATCGCTTGCGCATCATTTCTTAACCAGTCGCCATAGACAAACATCTCAACATGAAGTTGCGCTAATATTTGTTCTACGAAATCACTGAGCTCATCGACTTCTATCTGTTTTAAGGCACCAAGTAGCGTTTCATAAGGAGGGTTGTTGGGTTGTAAAATACCCGTCATTGCATTGAAAAGCTGCGAAATTGGACGATCTTTAGTGGTGTTTTGCCAGTTACGAAGCAGTTGTTGCTTGATGGTGTTAAAGCGTTTTAGGCTAAAATCACGTTTAGCAAAGCGTGCGAGAATCATCTCCATTAACTGTGGTTGTTTTTTGCTAAAACCAGAAAGCATCAGGGTGACGCCGCCTTGATGAGCGTACATGTTGTAACTCATCCCAGCAATTTCTGCTTGATAAGTTTCCGTGGCCAGCGAGTCTAAAAACATTTCCACACAGAGACGTGTTTTAACAATATTTCGAGCAGTGGCTACCGAGATGGGGCTATCAATCGCGATGTAAATTACCCCTTTAGGCACTCTAAATTCATGGTCTTGTAGATGCCATAAACGAAAGCCTGGTAACTCTTCAATGATTTCCGGGTGTAAAGACGTTGAAGGCTCTAACGGTTTTGGGTCTAAGTCGTAACAGATAAAAGGATTGAGTGGCGGTAAGTTTGTTTCAATGTCGCAAGGGGTTGCGAATGTTGCAAGTTGTGACGCCGATAATGGAGTAATTGAATAAGGTGTAAAATACCATTTCGCTTTCTTATCGTAATACCCATCTTTAGCAATTAACGTGGCGCGTAGATTTTCAGGAGTCAAATAATGAAGTGCTTGCTTAAGTAGCGATTCGTTGTAGCCCGCCATCATATAATCGCCATAGATGGTGTCTTGCGGCTGATAGTGCTGCATATTAACCACTAAATGGCTGACCATGTCTAATGGCCTTGTCGTTTCTTGAAAGCGAAAAGCCGATTCAAGCACCGCTCTTTTTTCAAGGTAACGCCATTCGTTCAGCCCCTGCTCTGCGATTAATTTAATCTGAGTAAAGAGTGACTGGATGATGTTATCGACCTGTTTTACGCCTTCATGTGTTAGGCTAAAACTTATCGAAAACTCACGATAATTGCTGCCACTCGCGCCGCCTCCAGCCGATAAGGACGTGATCCAACCTTTCTCTTTTAATGCCAACATTAAACTGCCTTCACCTTCGTAACCGATGAGATGGGCGAAATAAGAGAGAGGTTTGACATGATAAAAGTCATCCATGCTTGGGGCTGGGAAGCTTAAAGTTAGTTTGCGGATCTCTTTTCGTGGCTCGATTTGAATCAAGACGCCGCGGTGCGCGTCTAAAACAAAAGGCACCTCGATTTTTTTCGGGCCGAGCTGTTTATTTGGGATGGAGGAAAATTCATCTCTTGCCCACTGCTCTAACTCATCAAGTGTCTGTGGGCCTGCTAGCGAGAGCGTCATCAAATCAGCTGAGTAGTTTTCATGGTGAAAACTGACAATTTCTTCGCGGATAGAGACACCATTTCTATCACACAACGTTTCCAAATTACCCACTGAAAATTTAGCAAACGGGTGTTGCGGATTGATGGTTTCTTTTTGAACCTGATAGAGCCTTCTCGAATCATCATTCTGTTTGAGTTTAAATTCAGAATCCACCGCTTGGCGTTCTTTATCCAGAGCTTCTTGATTAAATAAGGGGGCACAAAAGAATTGGCTGAATCGGTCCAAGGCTTTTTCAAAATGATTTGGGCTTACATCAAAGAAAAAACAGGTGTGCTCTGTACCAGTCCATGCGTTATTGCTGCCACCATGTTGATTAATAAAACTTTGAAACTCACCAATTTTCGGGTACTTTTCTGTGCCTAAAAACAGCATGTGTTCCAGATAGTGGGCAAGACCTTCTCTGTCTTCAGGATCATCGAAATGCCCTACATTAATCGCTAAAGCAGCGGCTGACTTTTGTGCATCATCCGCTTGAATAAGTAATGTTCTCAGACCATTAGTTAACGTAATGTAGCGGTATTGGTTGGTGTCGTTAGGGCTTAAATGCACAGTGACTCTCCACAGAAAAGGCTTTTTTAATTATGGCGTTGAAACGGTTAGGTGCAAATTTCAAGCAATGATTTTATGAGCAAAGTGCCATTTTAGTCCTTCAGGAGACTTTTTAATAGACTGTTAACAGCGTCGAAGTCTTTGCTTGGTTGCCTGATATAATCGAGAATAAAGCCGCCTAGACGGCATAGATAATAACCACTAGGAATGAGTAATGAAGATTTTTATTATGCGTCACGGAGAAGCTGAACATTATGCAGCGAGTGATGCACAAAGGGCCTTAACCGAAAGAGGTCTTCGTGAGTCTGTTGCTGTGGCTCGTGCTTGTGAAAAGCAAGATCTTCGCCATGTAGATAAAGTATTGGTAAGCCCTTACTTACGGGCGCAGCAAACTTGGGCTGCGATAGCCTCTTATTTTAATGCCGATGATGTTGTTACCTGTGATGACATCACACCTTATGGGAAAGCGGAAGTGGTATTTGAGTATGTCTCTGCCTTGGCCGATGTGGAACAAATCGAATCAGTGCTGCTGGTGTCTCATTTACCGTTAGTTGGCTATCTCGCGGCTGAATTTGTTACCGATTTAGTACCACCAATGTTCCCCACATCCGGTCTGATTGGTATCGAATATGATAGAGAGTTGCGTAAAGGACAGCAGATCTGGAGTATTAATCCTTAAACCACCATTCAAAGTAAAAGAAGTTCACGTAATTTGAATAACTAGGCTACGTTAAGTGAAGGGTTATTGCCTTTACCAATGTAGCCATTATTTTGACTGTTTTACTGGACTAAAAATTGCATCGCCGAGTTAACGCATTGTCGCATTTATAGATATTTATCAACAGATTGCTTGCTAACCTATGAAATTTACTCTCCCATTTGCAGATAAATTGCCATCAATACCGCAGCGAAGTATGCCAGCAATCGGTGCGCCGGTTATGGTATTGGCCACGTTGGCTATGGTCGTTTTACCGATCCCAGCCTTCCTATTGGATCTGTTTTTCACTTTTAACATTGCCTTATCGATGGTGGTGTTACTCGTCACTGTCTATACCCGTAGACCGCTTGATTTTGCTGCTTTTCCTACGGTTTTGCTTATTGCAACCTTACTTCGACTAGCCTTGAACGTCGCTTCAACCCGTGTGGTTTTATTGTATGGTCATGAAGGCCCTGGGGCGGCTGGTAACGTCATTGAAGCGTTTGGTAGTGTGGTGATCGGTGGTAACTACGCCGTTGGTTTAGTGGTGTTTTTGATCTTGATGATCATCAACTTCATGGTAGTAACCAAAGGTGCGGGACGTATTTCTGAGGTGAGTGCTCGCTTTACCCTAGATGCCTTGCCGGGTAAGCAAATGGCTATAGATGCGGACTTAAATGCGGGTTTAATCGATCAAGACCAAGCGCGGCTACGACGTTTCGAAGTAACCAAAGAAGCGGATTTCTACGGTTCAATGGACGGTGCGTCAAAATTTGTTAAAGGGGATGCGATTGCCGGGATCTTAATTTTGTTCATCAACATTATTGGCGGCTTATCGATTGGTATGGCGCAATATGGGTTGGGTTTTAAAGAAGCGATCCAAATCTACACACTGCTGACCATTGGTGACGGCTTAGTGGCTCAGATCCCCTCATTACTGCTTTCGATTGGTGCTGCCATGATGGTTACCCGTCAAAATACCGATGAAGATATGGGAGAGCAAGTCGTCTTCCAACTGTTTGACAACCCTAAAGCATTGATGATTACCGCTTGTATTCTCGGCATCATGGGCATTGTACCGGGTATGCCTCACTTTGCTTTTTTACTGCTAGCCGCGTTAGCGGGTGGTTGCGCGTATTGGATGATACGCAAGCAGAAAAAAACCGCCGATGAAAAGAAACTGCCTGCAAAAGTGGACAACGAAGCACCCACTCAAAAAGAGCTCTCTTGGGATGATGTTCAACCCGTTGATGTGATTGGCTTAGAAGTGGGCTATCGATTGATACCGCTGGTGGACCGAGATCAAGGTGGAGAGCTGCTCGAACGCGTAAAGGGTGTTCGGAAAAAACTGTCGCAAGACTTTGGCTTTCTCATCCCCGCAGTACATATTCGCGACAATTTAGAATTAACACCCAATAGTTATCGCATTACCTTAATGGGGGTTGCTGTTGGTGAAGCAGAGATCCGCCCAGATCAAGAACTGGCGATTAACCCTGGTCAAGTCTATGGTGTTATTGACGGTGAACGCACACTCGACCCTGCATTCGGCCTTGAAGCGGTTTGGATCCGTGAAGAACAACGTGAACACGCACAAGCTCTGGGTTACACAGTCGTAGACTCATCGACCGTACTCGCCACTCATTTGAGTCAGCTTCTCACTAATAACGCCTCGCAACTGATTGGTCATGAAGAGGTGCAAAACTTAATTGAAATGCTGGGTCGCTCAGCGCCAAGGCTAGTTGAAAACTTCGTTCCAGATCAACTGCCGTTGGGTACAGTCGTCAAGGTACTGCAAAACCTACTCAATGAAGCGATTCCAATCCGAGATATTCGAACCATAATACAAACCTTGGCGGAGTATTCTGGGCGAAGTCAAGAACCTGACATCCTAACGGCGGCCGTTCGAATCTCATTGAAGCGTTTAATCGTCCAAGAAATCAATGGTATAGAACCTGAACTACCAGTGATAACACTGATTCCTGAGCTGGAACAAATATTGCATCAAACCATGCAGGCGTCAGGAGGAGAATCGGCAGGTATTGAGCCAGGCTTAGCAGAGCGTCTACAAGCTGCACTGAGCCATGCAACGCAAGAACAAGAATTGAAAGGTGAGCCCGCCGTGTTACTCACGTCTGGTGTACTTCGTTCAACTTTAGCGAAGTTTGTGAAAAACACGATACCTAATTTGCGTGTGCTCTCTTATCAAGAAATACCTGACGAGAAACAAATTCGGATTGTTCAAGCCGTTGGTAACTAACGAAACTGCTGTTACCTAATCGGGCTTTAGCCATTTAAACACGGATATCTGCTTTGAAAATAAAACGATTTTTTGCCAAAGATATGCGAACAGCGCTGCTGCAAGTGAAAGAAGAGCTTGGTGCGGAAGCGGTGATCATGTCGAATAAAAAAGTCGCGGGTGGTGTGGAAATCGTTGCCGCTGTGGATGGTGAACAGCCCACCCAGCAAAACAGTGCCAAGCGCTATAATTCGCAGCCTAGACAACAAGGTTACACCCAAGTCACCCCGTCTTTGAACAAATCCTCTCGTGAGTTGGATGATGATCGAGTCAGCCTGCAAAACAGCGCAGACACTGGGCGTTCAATGACCAAACGTTTCGCAAATATGTTAAAGCAGTACAGCGCACCAAGTGGCTCAGATTCGGACTATCACGCCGAAAATGAAGATTCGCTCTCTGCATTATTGCAACGTCAATCAGGTTCATCTAACACCAACTCAGGACACGGTAGTGCAGAGTTACGAGCCGATTCGCCATTAGCGAAGTTAATTGCAGAGGATAGAAGAGCGTCCACCCGTCAAACGCCGAAGCTAGATCCGTCGCGTTATGATCGTTACCCAACGCAAGAGGCGAGTGTTTCGAACCCAGAGCTGGAAAACATGCGTGAAGAGATGACCTCAATACGCCGCCTGTTAGAACATCAAGTTTCAGGATTAATGTGGCAAGAAGTTGAGCGTCGAGAGCCTTTGCGTGCCATGCTCATTAAAAGACTTGAGCGCATGGGGGTTTCACAAGAACTGGCTGACCAGCTTGCGTGCTATATCCCAGAAGATACTGCTCCAACTAAAGCTTGGAAGGCACTGCTTGGCTTAGTGGCTGATCAAGTCCCTGTTTCCAAACAAGATATTCTGAAACGTGGTGGTGTGGTTGCGCTATTAGGCCCAACAGGGGTTGGTAAAACCACCACCATTGCTAAACTAGCCGCTCGCGCCGCTATGGAGTATGGCGCTGATAACGTCGCTCTAGTCACCACAGATACCTACCGTATTGGTGCTCATGAACAGCTCTCTATTTATGGCCGAATCATGGGTTGTCCAGTAAGAGTTGCTAAAGATTCCAGTGAGTTAGCCGATGTAATATATCAGCTAAGAAATCGGCGTTTAATTTTAGTTGATACCGCGGGGATGGGGCAGCGTGATGTTCGGTTATCAGAGCAGCTCGATACCCTGATGCAAGAGAGTGGCGAAATCATCCACAGTTACCTTGTTCTGCCTGCAACGGCACAAAGAAAAGTATTACAAGAAACAATCGAGCACTTTAGAAGGATCCCTCTTTCAGGGTGCATTATGACTAAGCTTGATGAGTCATTGAGCTTAGGGGAATTTGTGAGTGTCGTGGTTCAAAACGCACTGCCCGTTGCTTACATCGCGAATGGCCAGCGTGTACCAGAAGATATTGTGATTGCCCAGCCGAAGTACATGGTTGCAAAGGCAAACGAATTGCTAGAGAAGTCGACAGAGAATGAACCTCACTATTGGAGCAGCGACTCCGAGAGATTCTAGGCGGCGGACAAATATGGCGAATAATATGATATATGACCAAGCGAGCGGTTTACGCCGCTTAACTCAACCGTCACTGACCAAAGTCATATCTGTGACTGGTGGTAAAGGTGGTGTGGGTAAATCTCACGTGACACTCGGCATGGCGATCTGCATGGCTCGTCAAGGCAAAAAAGTCATGGTGTTGGATGCAGACTTAGGTTTAGCTAACGTGGATGTGATGCTTGGCATACGCCCGAAGCGAAACTTAGGGCATGTACTGGCTGGCGAGTGTGAACTCAAAGATGCCATCGTCGAGGGGCCCTTTGGGATACGAATAATTCCAGCGACCTCGGGCACACAGTCGATGACAGAGTTGTCACACGCCCAACATGTTGGTTTAATACGCGCCTTTGGCAGTTTAGAAGATGAGATGGATATTCTGCTCATCGATACAGCCGCAGGTATTTCTGATATGGTCGTGAGCTTCTGTCGCGCCGCACAAGATGTAGTGATCGTAGTATGTGACGAACCGACATCCATCACCGACGCTTACGCGCTGATCAAGCTCTTAAGTCGTGAACACCAAGTGCAACGTTTTAAAATTGTGGCCAATATGGTGAGAAGTTATCGTGAAGGACGGGAATTATTTGCTAAATTAACTTTAGTGACAGAAAGATTCCTAAATGTGAGCCTTGAACTTGTTGCTTGCATACCTTTGGATGATAAAGTGCGACAAGCAGTAAAAAAACAAAAAATAGTGGTCGATGCGTTTCCACGGTCACCTGCGGCACTGGCAATCAGCTCGTTGGCAAGTAAAGCGTTAACGTGGCCAATTCCAAGAACGCCGACAGGCCATCTGGAATTTTTTGTCGAGCGTTTGCTAAATAGAACAGAAAGTGTAGGGGAACCATTCGGTGAATAAAGCGCTTACTTATGACCAACACGGAAACCTAAAGAGCCAACAAGCATTTTTAGAAAAATACTCTGTATTGGTTAAGCGTATTGCACACCATTTAGCAGGTCGCCTGCCACCAAACGTATTGGTCGAAGATCTAATACAAGCCGGTATGATAGGCCTACTTGAAGCACAAAAAAATTATGATGGGAGTAAAGGTGCAAGCTTTGAAACCTACGCAGGAATTCGAATTCGTGGAGCTATGCTCGACGATATTCGGCGTGGTGATTGGGTTCCACGCTCGGTTCATAAACACAACCGAGAGATAACCCATGCAATTTCAGTTCTAGAAGGTGAGCTAAACCGAAACCCAACTGATACAGAAGTTGCGAAGTATTTAGGCATGTCGCTGGATCAGTACCATACTGTATTAACTGACATTAATTGCTCACGGATTGTCGGAATCGAAGATTTAGGTATTTCTGATGATGCAATTTCTCCTCTGGATGACGATGAAGACAACTCGCCATTTAAGGGAGTCGCCGATGAATCGTTTCGTAAAGCATTGGTTGAATCAATAAAATCACTTCCAGAACGTGAAGCTTTGGTACTTTCGCTCTATTATGATGAAGAGCTAAACTTAAAAGAAATTGGTGAAGTTCTAGGTGTTAGCGAATCCC
Organism: Vibrio sp. V23_P3S9T160; assembly: GCF_963886625.1. Lineage (NCBI taxonomy): Bacteria > Pseudomonadati > Pseudomonadota > Gammaproteobacteria > Vibrionales > Vibrionaceae > Vibrio > Vibrio sp. V23_P3S9T160. The sequence goes on along the minus strand of NZ_CAWPDB010000104.1, from coordinate 33,639 downwards.
GCGTTAGCCAGATACTAAGCCAATCTATGCAGCGACTAAGAACAAAGTTAAGTTCTTGGACGCAAAATGACTAATATCACTGATTTCGAGCTCAGTGGAGGCAATTTTGAATAAAAACATGAAGATCCTTATTGTTGACGACTTTTCAACAATGCGCCGTATTGTTAAGAATCTACTTCGTGATTTGGGCTTCAATAATACCCAAGAAGCAGATGATGGCCTGACAGCGTTGCCTATGCTAAAGAAAGGTGATTTTGAGTTTGTGGTTACAGACTGGAATATGCCGGGCATGCAAGGCATCGATTTGTTGAAAAATATCCGAGCAGACGCAGAACTTAAGCATCTGCCTGTTCTGATGATCACCGCAGAAGCAAAACGCGAACAAATCATCGAGGCTGCTCAAGCAGGTGTGAATGGTTATATCGTAAAACCTTTTACTGCTGCTACGCTTAAAGAAAAACTGGATAAAATTTTCGAGCGTTTATAAAGCGTGTGGTCACAGACAAAAGGTGCTCTATTCATTTATGCGCGAAAAGGCTAATCGATGATTTCATTAGAACAAGCAAAAGAACTCGTTCAGCTACTGGAAAAGGGACAGCAAGATCAGGCGAATCAACTCTTTAAAGAGACCTACGACAAAGCAAGCAATCCAATGCTGCAAGAAATAGGCACTTTGACAAGGGAACTGCATGAATCGCTCAAACAGTTCAACCTTGATGAACGGATGGCTGAGATTGCAAATGACGAAATTCCAGATGCAAGGGATCGTCTTCAATACGTAATTGATAAAACGGAAGTGGCTGCGAATAAAACAATGGATGCAGTGGATCGATGTATGCCGATCGCTGACAGCCTTCACGAAGGTCTGTTAAAAGTGCGTCCACAATGGAATGAGTTGATGCATGGACGTATTGATCTCATTGAGTTTAAAGCACTTTGTCACCGTATTGATGATCTACTATCACAAGTTGAAGGCAACAGCAGCGAATTGCGAGGTCAGCTAACTGAGATATTGATGGCTCAAGACTTTCAAGATCTCACTGGCCAAATAATTCGGCGTGTTATTACGCTGGTTAATGAAGTTGAGAAACGCCTAGTTGAGATTCTCACTGCCTTTGGGGCTAACCAAATAGAACAAAAAACAGACAAGAAGAACCCATCTATCGAACCTGAAGGTCCTATTTTGAACCCTCATGAAAGAGCCGATGCGGTTTCATCTCAAGACGAAGTCGATGATTTGTTATCGAGTCTTGGTTTTTAGGGGTAACGTATGAGCTACGAATTAGACGACGACATTCTTCAGGACTTTTTGGTTGAAGCAGGTGAAATTCTCGAATTGCTCTCAGAGCAATTGGTTGAACTTGAGAACAACCCCGAAGACAGGGAGTTATTAAATGCGATTTTCCGCGGTTTCCATACCGTTAAAGGTGGGGCCGGGTTTCTTGCCCTCACCGAGCTGGTTGAGACGTGCCACGGTGCCGAGAACGTATTTGATATCTTACGCAATGGCCAAAGAAGTGTAACATCGAGCTTGATGGATACGATGTTACGAGCTTTAGACACCGTTAACGCACAGTTTCGCGCTGTTCAAGATCAAGAACCCTTAGAGCCTGCAGATCCCGCTCTACTCGATGAACTTCATAAATTGTGTCGTCCTGCTTCTGAAGATGAAATTGACGAAGTGGAGCCTGTTATTGCTGAAGTTGAAGTCGAGGAAGAGGCCGCTATCGAAGCGCCTGAACCGGAAGTCATTCAACCAGTGGTCTCAAAGGCTGTCGCGTCAAATTCTATCGATGAAATCACGCAAGATGAATTTGAAAAACTGTTAGACGAATTACATGGTAAGGGCACCGCGCCTAATGCTCATTCTGAAAATGCCGCACCGGCGGCCCCAGCGCCTAAAGCCCCAAGTGCATCAGTGGCTGCTAGTGGTGACATTACGGATGACGAATTTGAAAAGCTGCTTGATGAACTGCACGGCGTAGGCAAAGCTCCAACCGTTGAACCCGCTCCTGAGGTTACAGCGAAACCAACTACTCCGCCTAAATCAACAGCGGCACCTAAAGCTTCTGCTGGTGGTGGCGATGATTTGATGACGGACGAGGAGTTTGAAAAGCTTCTTGACGAGCTGCATGGCTCAGGAAAAGGGCCATTGCCAGAAGAGTTGGAAATGGCAACCAGACCTGCTTCTGAAAATGTGAAGCCAGCAGAGCCTGTAAAACCAACAGAGACCGCAAAACCGAAAGCTGAAGCGGCGAAACCTACACCTGCTCCTCAGCCTAAAGTAACGGCTCCAGCCACCTCTTCCCCGGCGAAAGCTCCGGTTGCAGTGGCTGAGAAAAAAGAAGTATCAGCACCTGCTGTGGCTAAAAAAGCGCAAACTCAGCCGGAAACAACAGTCCGTGTTGATACATCAACGCTCGACATCATTATGAACATGATTGGCGAATTGGTGCTAGTGCGTAACCGCTTGCTGAGTTTAGGGCTTAATAGCAACGACGAAGAGATGGCAAAAGCGGTGGCTAACCTTGATGTAGTTACCGCGGATTTGCAAGGCGCTGTCATGAAAACGCGCATGCAACCGATTAAGAAAGTGTTCGGCCGCTTCCCTCGCGTGGTTCGAGACCTTGCACGTACCCTGAAAAAAGATATCGTGCTTGAAATGCGCGGCGAAGAAACAGACCTTGATAAAAACTTGGTCGAAGCGCTTGCAGACCCATTGATCCACTTAGTGCGCAACTCAGTTGACCACGGCATTGAAATGCCTGATGTGCGTAGCAAATCTGGAAAGCCAAGCACGGGTAAAATCATACTCTCAGCTTCGCAAGAAGGTGATCATATTGAGCTAGCTATCGTCGATGATGGCGGCGGTATGGACCCAGATAAGCTGCGTAGTATTGCGGTTAAACGAGGCATGATGGATGAAGATGCGGCGTCGCGTCTCTCCAATAAAGAGTGTTTTAACCTAATCTTTATGGCGGGATTCTCCAGTAAAGAGCAAATTTCAGACATTTCTGGTCGTGGTGTTGGGATGGATGTTGTAAAAACGGCCATCAATACACTCAATGGTTCAATTGACATCGATTCTGAGATGGGCAAAGGGACTAAGATTACGATCAAAGTGCCGCTAACACTCGCTATCTTACCGACATTGATGGTTGGGGTCGCAGGGCATCCATTTGCTCTACCGCTTGCGAGCGTGAATGAAATCTTCCACCTTGATCTTAGCCGGACGAACGTCGTTGATGGACAATTGACCATCATAGTACGTAAAAAATCGATACCACTCTTCTACTTACAGAATTGGCTAGCACCTAAAGCGGGTAAAATAGAACTGCGTAAAGGTCATGGACATGTTGTTATTGTTCAGATTGGTAGCCAGCGAGTTGGTTTTGTGGTTGATACCTTAATTGGCCAAGAAGAAGTGGTAATCAAACCACTAGATAAGCTTCTTCAAAAAACACCGGGTATGGCTGGGGCAACGATTACCAGCGATGGACATATTGCACTAATACTAGATGTGCCAGATTTGCTTAAGCAGTATGCTGCTGCTTCCCGCATTTAAATGAGCACACAATATAAGGACACCCATGGCGATTAGAGTATTAGTCGTTGATGATTCGAGCTTTTTTAGACGGCGTGTGAGTGAAATTATTAACTCTGACACCCGTCTAGAAGTGATTGATGTTGCAACTAACGGTAAAGAAGCCGTAGAAAAAGCGAGAATCTTAAAGCCTGATGTCATCACAATGGATATTGAGATGCCAGTTATGGATGGCATTACTGCTGTCCGTGAAATTATGGCTGCGAACCCGATCCCAATCTTGATGTTCTCATCGCTGACTCATGATGGTGCCAAAGCAACGCTAGATGCTTTAGATGCTGGAGCGTTAGATTTCTTACCGAAAAAGTTTGAAGATATTGCCCGTAACCGTGATGAGGCTGTCGCTTTATTACAACAACGGGTTATTCAAATCGCGTCCAAAAAAGGGATGCTGAGAAGACCTTTGGTTTCACGCCCAGTGCCGAGCACATCGTCGCCGTTTGCCAATAGAACAGCGGCTACAACGGCGAGTTCCCCTGCGCCGAAATCAATGGGCACATTGGCTCGCTTTAAAGCTACAGGTAAAAAATATCAGTTGACCGCTATCGGTACCTCTACAGGGGGCCCGGTTGCGTTACAAAAAATATTGACGAAGTTACCTGCGAATTATCCGCATCCGATCGTACTCATTCAACACATGCCAGCTACCTTCACTGCTGCATTTGCAAACCGGCTCAACTCACTGTGTAAAATTGAAGTGAAAGAAGCAGAAGATGGCGATGCATTGCGCCCAGGCGTTGCTTACTTGGCTCCGGGTGGTAAACAGATGATGATTGAGGGCCGTCCGGGTAGTGCTAAATTGCGCATTATCGATGGTGGCGAACGTATGAACTATAAGCCGTGTGTTGATATAACATTCGGTTCTGCGGCGAAGATCTATGCAGATAAAGTGCTGTCAATGATATTGACTGGTATGGGAGCCGATGGTCGTGAAGGGGCTCGAATGTTACAAGCCGCAGGGGCAACCATTTGGGCTCAGGATGAAGAAAGTTGCGTGGTGTATGGTATGCCGCAAGCTGTCGCAAAAGCGGGGATCTCGTCTGAAGATTTACCGTTAGAGCGTATATCAGAACGAATGTTAGTTGAAGTTGGCCTCGCATAAAGGAAGTTCAATGATTGTATGGAGTATTGCAAACCAAAAAGGCGGTGTGGGTAAAACAACCACAACGATTACGCTTGCCGGTTTGCTAAGTCAGCAAGGCAAAAGAGTGCTGTTGGTCGATACTGACCCTCACGCCTCGCTTACTACATACTTAGGTTATGATTCTGATGGCGTGCCCGTCAGCCTGTTTGACCTATTTCAGCAACGTGAGTTAACAGAGCAAAGCGTTACCCCTCTTATCCTAAAAACCGATGTTGAAGGCATTGATCTCATCCCTGCCCATATGTCTCTAGCCACTTTAGATAGAGTCATGGGCAACCGCAGTGGAATGGGGCTGATTTTGAAACGTGCGCTTCTTGCATTGCGCCATAATTATGACTACGTATTGATCGACTGTCCTCCAATCTTAGGGGTAATGATGGTTAATGCATTGGCCGCCAGCGATCGTATCTTAATTCCAGTGCAGACTGAGTTTCTGGCTATGAAAGGGCTCGAAAGGATGATTCGCACCTTAGCCATCATGCAAAAATCTCGTAGTCGATCGTTTAAAGTGACTATCGTACCGACTATGTACGACAAGCGAACCCGGGCTTCTTTGCAAACGCTGAATCAACTTAAAAAAGATTACCCAGAGCAAGTTTGGAGCTCTGCTGTACCTATAGACACCAAGTTTCGTGATGCGAGTTTAAAGCGCTTGCCTGCTTCTCATTTTGCTGAAGGTAGCCGTGGTGTTTTTGCTTATAAACAGTTGCTGATTTATTTAGAGAGGCTAGCTATTGATGAGTAGTGGGCCATTTTTATCCAGTGAACAAGCACTCGATGACTACTTTACAGCGTTACTAGATGAAGAAGCGATTGAACTTGAGCTGAAAGCGGAAGAGCAAAAAGAATTGTCCCTTGCTGAACCTGAGTTAGCGCTTTCGACATCGGTGCAATCTGTACCGGAAAAAAGTTATTACCATGCTGAAGTGGTTGAGTTTGAGCTGCCGAATTTAGATGATGTGCAGCGCTTATTAAGCCAGCTAGAATCAAGTAATCCAGTGGCAGAGTTAGAGCTGGAAGAGATCATGGAGCAAAACACCGTTCAGATCGCTTTAAAAACTCAACCAGTGACTGAAATTGTTGAAGAGATCCAAGAATGGGATATTCCCGCCGATACCTTGGAAACAGAACCTGAAGTTGAAATTCTGACTGCGGCAGACACTGTTGAAGAATTTGCTGTTGACGTGGAAGTGGTTGAGCAACCGACGGCTGAAGTCGAACTTGAAACGCAAGCGGGCTACTCTGGAATTGGTACATGGCAAAGCACTGCGAGAACACTAGATTTTCAAGTGCTCTATTTTGAAGTGAATGGCGTGACGTTTGCGGTGCCTCTTGATGAACTTGGGGGGATCCACCGTATGGCAACGCTCAATCATTTAATCGGTCGACCTGCTTGGTACCTTGGACTGCAAACGAATAAAGATAATCAGCTAGATGTTGTCGATACGGCAAAATGGGTAATGGCAGAAAAGCTCCATGATGATAGCTACAAAGAAGGTTATCAATACATCGTCATGCTTGGTGACAGTATGTGGGGGTTAGCAAGTACTCAGCTTATGGGTACAGAATTGCTAAGCTCAGAGAAGGTCCGCTGGCGAGAACAGGCAGGCAAAAGGCCGTGGCTTGCTGGAATGGTAAAAGAAAAAATGTGTGCTTTGATCCATGTTGAAGCATTGATAGCTATGCTTAATGCAGGGCTTGATGTAAAAGCACTAGAGAAATAATAATACATTGATGTCGGAATCGACTTAGAGAGGAAAAGGTATGTCTCAGACTAACGAAGTAGAAGTAAGAAAAGACAAGTCTAACGACGAAGTGCTTCAGTGGGTGACGTTCCAACTAGAAGAAGAAACATACGGAATTAATGTAATGCAGGTACGTGAAGTACTCCGCTATACAGAAATTGCACCGGTACCAGGTGCTCCTGATTATGTTCTTGGCATCATTAACCTACGTGGTAATGTTGTGACCGTCATTGATACACGATCTCGTTTTGGCTTAATGCAAGGTGAAATTACGGATAATACACGCATTATTGTGATTGAATCTGAGCGCCAAGTGATTGGTATTTTAGTCGATAGCGTTGCGGAAGTAGTTTACCTACGTTCTTCTGAAATCGATACTACACCAAGTGTTGGTACCGATGAGAGCGCTAAGTTTATCCAAGGCGTGAGCAACCGTGACGGTAAGCTATTGATCCTTGTTGACCTGAATAAACTGCTAACTGAAGACGAGTGGGACGAGATGGTCCACCTATAATGAGCGAAGCTATGTTGTTCAGTGCTCCTGTTATTCTTATAGGGAGCGCGGTTTTTGTTGTTGTATTTTTGTTGCTGGTGTTACTTCGTGTACGTCAGGGACTTGCCCAACAGATTGATCACCAAAGACAACAAGCCCGATCGTTAGATAAGGAGTTGCAAAAGGCGAATAGACAGCTGTTGGAAATACGCTCAGTTGCTATTGGTCTTGGCCAAAAAGTGACGGATCAGCAGGATCTCATCCAGCATTTAAACGAGCGAATTACTGAATTGGAACATGTTGATACGGATGGGCGTTTATACAGCCGAGCGACAAAAATGGTCCAACTCGGTGCTGACATCAATGAGCTTATTAAAGAGTGTGAGCTACCTAAAGCTGAAGCTGAGTTGATGATGTCCTTGCAGAAGAAAATTGCAGGGCATGAAAGCATCCCGCCACTGAGTAGTCACCCGGAAGGTCGCGAGCCGGTGCAAAGTACGAGGCGACCTGCAAAAAAATAGTCGAAAGAGCGAAACTAGAGAGGGAAGCCAATGGCTTCCCTCTCTAGTTTTGAATGTGGTTAAATGTAGCCATAAAGTAGTAAATGAGACAGAAAATAATTAAAAATTAACAGTTTCTTACCTAGTTTCGTGACTGGTAATAGTCTTATTATGTTTTGTCTTAGGTGTGGTGTGCTAATATAGCGGCTCAAATTTCTCGATTTAGATGCACATGCTTGAAGTAAATAACCTGACTGCAATTCGTGATGAAAGAGTTCTGTTTGAAGCACTTAGCTTTGTGATTCATGCTGGCGAACTGGTGCAGATTGAAGGACGGAACGGCACAGGTAAAACGACCTTACTACGAATTATTACCGGGTTAGGTGATAGAGAGGGTGGTTCTATTTTGTGGAATGGCATGAATATTGAGTCTAATCGTGATGATTACCACCAAGATTTACTGTTTCTTGGTCATCAAACTGGGGTTAAGCGCGATTTGACGGCATTCGAGAATCTTCATTTTTATCAATCAGTGCATAATGCAGAATCGTCTTCTCAAGAGATATATCAAGCCTTGGCTAAAGTAGGTTTAGCTGGCCGAGAAGACGTGGCTGCAGGCCAGCTTTCTGCCGGACAACAGCGCCGAGTTGCGCTGGCTCGTTTGTGGCTCAGTCAACAAAAGTTGTGGATTTTAGATGAACCGTTAACTGCGATTGATAAGCAAGGTGTCAAAGTGTTGGAAGCCTTATTTCTAGCGCATGCGCAACAAGGTGGCATCGTTGTATTGACCACACACCAAGATATGTTTGCTAACTATCCGCAATTGCGAAAAATTAAATTGGGGCATGAGTCATGATCGTGACCATGGGGATGATTATCCGTCGTGAATTATTGATCGCCTTTCGACGTCAAGCCGATATTTTTAATCCACTGTGGTTTTTTATCATAGTGATCACCCTATTCCCGCTGAGTATCGGCCCAGAGCCTGCTTTGCTCGCCCGTATCGCTGCTGGTATTGTTTGGGTTGCGGCGTTACTGTCGGCGCTACTATCACTTGAGCGTCTGTTTCGCGATGATTTTCAAGACGGGTCGCTTGAACAAATGATGCTGATCCCAGTGCCATTACCCATAGTCGTTATTTCAAAAGTCGTGGCTCATTGGTTATTGACTGGACTGCCTTTAATTTTAATTAGCCCATTGTTAGCCGTATTATTGTCATTAGATTTTAATACGTGGCTTGCAGTTGTATTGACTTTGTTCATTGGCACGCCAACGTTGAGTTTTATCGGTGCTATTGGTGTTGCATTGACCGTCGGCTTGCAAAAAGGTGGCGTGTTGCTGAGCCTACTGGTCTTACCCTTGTATATCCCGATTTTAATCTTCGCTACATCAGCTATTGATGCAGCATCGCTTGGCATGCTCTACAACGGTCAATTGGCTGTTTTGGGGGCAATGTTTATGGGCGCGATAACATTAACTCCATTTGCTATTAGCGCAGCATTGAGAGTCAGCGTTAACTAAATTAAGTACGAACGATATTTTCAGCAATGCATTTGAGCGTTGCGTATCAACAACACAATAAACTGAGCAGACACATGCTCAGAAGCAATGAAGTAAGAGTGAGACAATACAATGTGGAAATGGCTCCATCCCTATGCAAAGCCTGAATCCGCCTATCGGCTATGTGGAAAGTTCCTGCCTTGGTTTGCAGGGCTCGCTATCTTATGTCTGGTAGTCGGTAATATCCTTGGTTTAGCTTATGCTCCGGCAGACTATCAACAAGGCGACAGCTTCAGAATCATTTACATTCATGTCCCTTCCGCCATTTGGTCAATGGGCATTTATATGTCGATGGCGATTGCGGCTTTCATTGGTCTAGTTTGGCAATTAAAACTGTCAGACATGGCCGCTGCTGCAATGGCGCCCATCGGTGCGGTATTTACGTTTATTGCGTTAATTACTGGAGCCATTTGGGGTAAACCGATGTGGGGAACTTGGTGGGTATGGGATGCTCGTCTGACGTCTGAGCTCATTTTACTGTTTCTCTATTTGGGAGTGATTGCGCTTTACCACGCTTTCGATGATCAAAAAACAGCCGCAAAAGCCGCAGGTCTGCTGGCCATCGTTGGTGTGATCAATCTACCTATCATTCATTTCTCCGTTGAGTGGTGGAATACCCTGCACCAAGGTGCCACGATTACTAAATTTGAAAAGCCTTCCATATCCAGTGACATGTTGTGGCCACTGCTGCTCAATATTTTTGGTTTTGCTTTCTTTTTTGCTGCGGTCACTATGATCCGCTTACGCAATGAAATTATCAGTAAAGAGAGCCATCGCCCTTGGGTTATCGAATTGGCAACCCTTCAAACACAGAAAGGTAACTGATCATGCATTTTGACTCTTTGAGTGATTTCTTGGCGATGGGCGGTTACTCCGCCTATGTATGGAGTGCATTTGGCATTACCTTTTTATCCATGTTTATTTTACTGATGCTCAGCATCAAGCGTGGCAAAAACTTGTTGCAAGATGTGCAAGCAAAGGTTGCACGCCAAGCCAGAATTGATGCTGCAAAGCATATGGAGAACACCTTATGACCCCAAGACGTAAAAAAAGACTCACCATTATTTTGGCATTGATTATTGGGGCTGGTGCCACCATTGGTTTGATGTTGTATGCACTCAATCAAAATATGGACCTTTTCTATACGCCGACCGAGCTTGTACACGGTAAACCCGATGGGACAAAGCCAGAAGTGGGTCAACGGCTACGCATTGGCGGCATGGTGGTGGTGGGCTCTGTGAAAAGAGATCCGGGTTCACTAAAAGTAAGATTTCAGCTCCACGATGTTGGTCCAAATGTGACGGTCGAATATGAAGGCATCTTACCCGACTTGTTTAGAGAAGGTCAGGGTATTGTTGCGCAAGGCGTATTGAAAGATGCCACCACAGTAGAAGCGTTTGAAGTGCTAGCCAAGCATGATGAAAACTATATGCCACCGGAAATTGCTGAAGCAATGAAGAAAACGCATGAGCCGTTAACCTATAGCTCGGAACAAAAACAAGGAAGTGCTCAATGATTGTTGAAATAGGACATTTTGCCCTTATTGTTTCACTTGGGCTTGCCATATTACTCAGCTTACTTCCACTTGTTGGTGCTTCTAAAAACAATACCATGCTGATGAATACTGCGCGGCCATTAGCATGGGGAATGTTTTCATTGCTATTGGTATCATTTAGCATTTTGTTGTGGGCATTTTATGTCAATGACTTCACGGTACAATACGTGGCGAGTAATTCGAATAGTCAATTACCCTGGTATTACCGTCTAACAGCGGTGTGGGGGGCGCATGAAGGTTCATTATTGCTGTGGGTTTTAATTCAAGCGGGATGGACTGTGGCGGTGGCTACCTTTAGCCGTGGTATGCCTCAAGAATCTGTGGCGCGAGTCTTATCCGTTATGGGGCTGATCAGCGTTGGATTCTTGCTGTTTGTCATCGTGACTTCGAATCCATTTTTACGCACCTTACCCTATTTCCCAATTGATGGTCGTGACTTAAACCCGCTGCTACAAGATCCTGGGCTAATCATTCACCCACCCATGTTATACATGGGATATGTTGGTTTTTCAGTCGCATTCTCATTTGCGATAGCCTCTTTGATGACTGGGCGTTTGGATACTGCATGGGCCCGTTGGTCTCGTCCTTGGACAACTGCGGCGTGGTTATTTTTGACGTTAGGTATCGCGCTAGGTTCGTGGTGGGCTTACTACGAACTTGGCTGGGGTGGCTGGTGGTTCTGGGATCCAGTAGAAAACGCGTCGTTTATGCCATGGCTTGCGGGAACGGCATTGATGCACTCACTTGCTGTGACAGAAAAACGTGGCACATTCAAAGCTTGGACAGTGTTACTGGCAATTTCAGCATTTTCGCTCAGTTTACTGGGCACATTCTTAGTGCGATCTGGTATTTTGGTTTCGGTACACGCATTTGCATCCGATCCCGCTCGTGGCCTGTTTATCCTTGGGTTTTTGGTGTTTGTCATCGGTGGCTCACTGCTATTGTTTGCCGTTAAAGGTGCGGCAGTGCGCGTCCGTGGCAATGCTGAATTGATCTCGCGTGAAAATGCGCTGCTCTCCAACAACATCTTATTAATCGCTGCATTGGTGGTGGTATTGGTTGGCACCTTGTTACCTTTAATCCACAAGCAGATTGGCCTTGGTTCCGTATCAATAGGAGCACCTTTCTTCAACATGCTGTTTGCATGGCTAATGGTGCCATTTGCATTTTTGCTAGGGATCGGTCCACTGATCCGTTGGAAGCGCGATAATTTTTCCAAGCTTTTGAAACCGATGTTGATTTGTGGCCTGATGGCGTTGATTTTTTCGGCGGTTATGGTGTACCTGCTAGCTGAACGCTTTAGCTTGATGGCATTTATCGGCTGGGTCATGGCGTTTTGGATCATCTTGCTACACGTTGTCGAGTTGCACCAACGTGCGACACATCGTCATAGCTTTATGATAGGGGTGACTAAACTACAACGTAGCCACTGGGCCATGATGTTAGGCCATGTTGGTCTTGCCGTTACTGTGATTGGTATTGCGATGGTGCAAAACTACAGTATCGAGCGTGATGTTCGTCTAGCACCTGGGGAATCTTTTGAAATCCAACAATATAACTTTTATTTCAAAGGGTTAAGAGGTAAAGATGGCCCGAACTATGATGGTTATATTGCCGATTTTGAAATTACGCAGGATGGGCAATACGTGAATACACTCCATGCGGAAAAACGCTTTTATCGTACTGCCAAGTCAATGATGACTGAAGCGGCCATCGATCGTGGCATCACTCGCGATTTGTACATTGCAATGGGTGAGCGATTAGAAGATGGTCATTCATGGGCGATCCGAATTTATTACAAACCATTTGTACGTTGGATCTGGGCTGGTGCTTTATTGATGTCATTAGGTGGTGCGTTAGCCATCAGTGACAAACGCTACCGCTTTAGAAAAAGCTCCCAACAGGAGGCGTAGATGAACAAGAAAATTCTATTTATTCCATTGGTGGCTTTTCTTGGTCTAGTTGCCGTGTTTGTTACTCAGTTGGTCAAAAATACCGAAGGTGATGATCCCACAAAATTGGAGTCGGTTCTGATTGGTAAGTCTGTGCCTGAATTTCGTTTGGAAGATTTAGCCGAACCCGGCAAGCTGTATGGCCAAGCGATATTTAAAGGCGAGCCTTTGCTGCTGAACGTCTGGGCAACTTGGTGCCCGACCTGCTATGCCGAACATCAATATCTCAATCGGTTGGCGGGTGATGGTGTAAAAATTATAGGCTTAAATTATAAAGATCAAAGAGATAAAGCGGTTCAATGGTTAAATGAGCTAGGTAATCCTTACTTGATCAGCCTGTTCGATGGTAATGGTATGTTAGGGTTAGATCTCGGCGTTTACGGTGCGCCGGAAACCTTTCTCATTGATGCCAACGGCGTTATTCGTTACCGCCATGTGGGGGATGTTAATCCAACCAATTGGCAAACAACTTTGCAACCTATGTATCAGAAACTTCTAGAGGAAGCGAAGTAATGAAGCGTTTTATATTGTCGATCATTGCTAGCTTTGCTTTGGTATTTTCTGTGCAATCTGCAATTGAAGTGTACGAGTTTGATAATCCACAGCAAGAGCAGCAATTCAAAGAGTTGAGCAATACATTGCGTTGTCCAAAGTGTCAAAACAATACTATTGCCGACTCAAATGCAGCATTAGCACAGGACTTACGTAATAAAGTCTATGAAATGACCAAGCAAGGTAAGTCTGAACAAGACATTGTTGACTACATGATTGCACGTTACGGCAACTTTGTGACCTATAATCCACCGTTGACTTTGGCGACTTCTATCTTATGGCTAGGTCCTTTGAGTGTGGTGTTTCTGGGTTTTGGTTTTATTGTATTACGCAGCAAACGTCGTAAAGCATCAACCGCTCAAAATGGTGAAGTTTGGGATGCCGAAAAGGAAGAGCGATTAAATCAGTTGCTCGCCGAAGACGCGGTTGATGATGAGAAGCATGGAGACAAACAATAATGACGTTTTTTTGGTTATCTACCCTCATTCTGACCTTCTTTGGTTGTGTCTTCATTGCACTGCCGATCCTCAAAAACAGAGCGAACAACGATGCAGCGCTGCGTGACGAATTGAACAAAGCGATCTTTAAAAACCGCCTTGCAGAGTTACACGAAGAGACGCAAGAAGGGTTGGTTGACAGCGAACAAGAGCTGATTGCTGATCTGAAACAGTCGCTATTGGATGATATTCCTGCGCAATCGGTGCAAGGAAATTCTTCACATGTGTCACCGATGGTTGTTTTGATCCCCTCGATTTTATTGGTCGTCATCTTAAGCTATGGCTTTTACCTAAAATTTGGCGCGGCTAGTCAAGTAGAGCAGTGGCAGCAAGTGAACGCTAACTTACCTGCACTCTCAAAAAAAATGATGTCACCAGAAGGTGCTGCCTTAAGTGATGATGAGATGAATGATCTCACACTGGCGCTGCGCACTCGTCTGCATTATCAGCCTCAAGATGCGACCGGGTGGTTGCTGCTTGGACGTATTGGACTTGCTAACAGAGATATAGAAACATCGATTGGCTCAATGAAGAAAGCGTATGCGTTAGATCCAAAAGATGCAGATGTGAAGTTGGGCTATGCGCAAGCATTAATGTTGTCACAAGATGAGCTTGACCAAAATCAAGCACGTGAAATTTTAACGGCATTAGTACAACAAGATTATGTTGATCTACGCGTGTTTTCACTACTTGCGTTTGATGCGTTTGAACGCCAGGATTACCCAGCGGCGATGAAGTATTGGCGATTAATGCAGCAGATGATTGGCCCTGAAGATAGCCGTTATGAGATGCTTTCGCGCAGTATTGAAAGAGCACAAAGCAAAATGCAGCCTAAAGCTATCGATGGGAAAATGGTTCCTGTCACCATCTCACTCGGTGATGGTGTGACTCTTGAACAAAATGCAGTACTCATAGTCTCTGTGCACAGTTCTGATGGTGCACCTATGCCTGTTGCCGCAGCGCGTTATCCACTGACTCAATTCCCTATTAAGGTTGTGTTAGATGATAGCAATAGCATGGTTCAGGGGCGGAAGTTATCCGACCTTGCACAGCTTATTGTTCGAGTACGCTTGGATACGGATGGCAATGTTTCAACCAAACAAGGTGATTGGTTTGGTGAAAGTGCTCCCATGAGCCTCGGTCAACCTGTTGAAGTTGTGATCAATAAGCAGTATTAATAGCACTTATATACAATTAACGTATTGATAGGCCGATGTCTCATCGGCCTTTATACATGGAAATAAATAATGATAAGCCGCCTATCCCGACTGATATGCCCTATGCTGTTCCTTTTCGTATTATCAGGGTGTGCAAGCGCTCCGGATTCAACGTCAGCCGAATCAAATCAAACGCAGTCGGGCGATCCTTTTGAGGTTTTTAACCGATCAATGTGGACAATCAACTACGATTATATCGATCCATACTTGGTTCGCCCTGTTGCGATTGCCTACGTGGATTACATTCCACACCCAATTAGAAAAACGATCGCCAATGTTCTGTCAAACCTTGATGAACCTTCAAGCATTATCAACAACATACTGATGGGTAATGGCACGAAAGCCGTTGACCACTTTAACCGCTTTTGGATTAATAGCACCTTAGGCCTGTTTGGGATGATTGATATTGCGTCAGAAGCGGGCATCACCAAACACAATGAAAAAGCGTTTAGTGATGCGGTAGGTCATTATGGTGTTGGTAATGGTCCATATTTAATGATTCCTGGATACGGGCCCTACACGATTCGAGAAACCACAGATGTTGTGGATGGCTTGTATGTACCACTTTCTTATCTCAATGTCTGGGCTGGCCTAGGCAAATGGGCTCTGGAAGGATTGGAGACCCGAGCAAGGCTCGTTCCTCAAGAAGTGACGTTGGAAAACTCCCCAGATCCATATTCATTAACTCGCGATGTTTATTTACAACGCCAAGATTTTAAAGCAGAAATTGATACCCAAACGTACGATGAATCGGAAGAAGAGTATCTCGACGATTATCTGGAAGAAGGGTTTTAATCATACCCATGTAGGTCGGCCTTGTACTGCTAGCTAGGCCGACATCACACGTCCGCTAAAGTATTCGTTAGCGACGATGTATTCCGTATTGCGGATCAATTCATCTTGCAGCTCAGCCCAATGGGGCTTCTCATCTACATCACCTTTTGCGCTAGGCACTACGCCTCCGACCCTTATGTTGAAAGGGGTTAGTTCTTTTGCCCAACTCTGCGTGAAACCAGAAACCATAGAATTCGCATTTTCAATTCCCGCTAGGTCATACTCATCATTTTGAGAAATGACGTTCACAATCACACCTGGTTTGTTGTTAATACGCATTCGCTCAGCACTGGCTTGACCAAAAGTGAATAAAGTTGAGGCCATCATGGCGAGCTTCTGAAGAAAGACTTCAGCTCGTTGTTCACCTATCAAGGGGGGGAGGGATGCATTTGGCCAATTATTGACCAGCACATCCGGTGCCCCATGATAGGTTTGATCAATAAAATCGAACAGCCGATGGATCGTTTCTAAAGAGTAATCTGGTGTGTGGTAATAATGAACATCCTGAGAGATCGCTTTGCAACGAGCAAAGGTTTCCATTAACCCAAATTTGTCTTGGTCACACAAAATAATTTTTGCACCTAAATGTGCGAAATGAACGGCCAGCGTGCTACCAAGCATCGAACTTGCTGAAGTGATTAATATTATTGCACTTTTTATATCCATTGGGTGCCTCACCCTATTGTTTGTTTTATTGTTGTAGCGGGATTTAGTCTCAATAGGATGGTTGATTAACTGTGGGTAGGGTGTGAATAACATCAAATTACTCAGCCTAAGCGAGCGTGGTATGTGTTTTTTTTGGTCATACTCACATTCTGATCTAGAGAATGTCGTTTTGTGTTACATACAAGACATCAAACTTGGGTGCGGATCTGATCTCGCCGGTGGGCAACGGTGAGTTGAACCGACAGATCGGCAACTAAGAGCTCAACGTTTGAGGGGGAGGCAAGATGCCTTCGCTCATGTCCTGACAGATTAAGATATACCTCTTCGGGTAAATCATGCGTATCTTCAGGCAAATAGGCGAGTACTTCAGGAGTCAAGTAGTGACTGAGTTTCGCACTGGCGAGTCCTCCGTGATGGAAAAGCTCGGCCTGTTTTGCTGAAACAGCGTAAGAGCTTTGGTCGGAACGCAGTGCTTGAGGCTCCGTAAGCTCAAATCGCTTACGTAACAATTCATCGCTAGTGGGTGGGTTTTCAATACGTTCAACAGGAGTGTTGTCGCGTACATCGTTAGAAAACATCGACAGTATGAGTGCAAAGTCCGCACGGCGTCCTTGCTGGACAGCATGGCTTAGCCCCGAGCCAAATTGAAGCTCGTTTATAATACTGGCTTTATCTAATGTATGTACTTGCATTTGCCTCTCCAACCGATGCACTTTTAGCGGCGAGAAAGCAGATAACTTTAGATAAAATAACAAAAAAGCCTGCGATAAAGCAGGCTTTTCATATGACTAAATACCAATCCAAGGGGAAAAGGTTATTTTGCTAGGTTTTCTGCAACGAATGCCCAGTTAACCAGTGCCCAGAAACCATTCATGTAGTCAGGGCGTAGGTTACGGTAATCGATGTAGTAAGCGTGTTCCCACAGATCAACCGTCAGTAGCGGAGTCACACCTTCGTGAGTCAGTGGTGTGGCTGCATTTGAAGTGTTGATGATCTCTAAAGAACCATCCGCATTTTTCACCAACCAAGTCCAAGATGAACCAAAGTTATTGATCGCTGAGTCAGTGAATTTTGCTTTAAAAGCTTCAAAAGAACCAAATGCGGCGTTAATTGCGTCTGCAACGGCACCTGTTGGTTCGCCACCTGCATTTGGTGCAAGGCAGTGCCAATAGAAGGTGTGGTTCCAAATTTGAGCGGCGTTATTAAACACGCCACCAGTTGAAGTTTTGATGATCTCTTCGAGAGATTTACCTTCAAATTCAGTGCCAGGAATAAGGCCGTTAAGCTTCACAACGTAAGTGTTGTGGTGCTTACCGTGGTGGAAATCTAGTGTTTCGGCTGAAATGTGTGGTTCTAGAGCGTCTTTAGCGTAAGGCAAAGCTGGTAATTCGAATGACATTGCTCGATTCTCCGTTGTGTAGAAAGAGTGAAAGTCTCTTTCAGTAGCTTCCAGATATTATAATGATATTCGTCGATACGACTGACTTGAAGGTATTTTAGCAAGTTTTTACTTTATTAAAAGTCCTAATATTGAAAATTGTTGTATAGGCAGGATATCCATAAATAATATGTGCTTTTTATTCTCTATTAATGATTTAGAATGTCAGTAACAAACCGCACTATCCCATTAAGAGGAAGCAATGGAAACTATTGATAAAATTAAACAGCAACTTGAAGAAAATGCCATTCTGCTATACATGAAAGGCTCTCCTAAGCTACCAAGTTGCGGATTCTCTTCTCAAGCTGCGCAGGCTTTGATGGCTTGCGGTGAGAAATTTGCTTATGTGGATATTCTGCAAAACCCAGATATCCGCGCTGAGCTGCCTGTATACGCACAGTGGCCTACTTTTCCACAATTGTGGATTGAAGGTGAGTTGATTGGTGGTTGTGACATCATTATCGAAATGTTCCAAAAAGGCGAACTGCAACCTTTAGTGAAAGAAGCCGCTGCACGTGCAGGCAATGAAGAGTAATACTGTATAAAATAACAGTTTTTCTTGATTTATTAAGGTCACATTGGTTAATGTGGCCTTATTTTTTTGCGTTGATTTGAGTTTATGACCCGTTTATTCATTGCTGAAAAGCCCAGCTTAGGGCGCGCTATAGCCGATGCTTTGCCGAAACCACACAAGAAAGATCAAGGTTTCATTCGTTGTGCGAATGGCGACATCGTTACTTGGTGTATTGGGCATTTACTCGAGCAAGTTGAGCCGGATGTTTATGATGAACGCTATAAAAAGTGGAATTTACTCGACTTACCTATCATTCCTTCACAGTGGCAGCTTAGACCGCGCAAAACATCGAGCAAACAGTTGACTGTGATTCGTCAGCTTTTGAAAGAAGCATCGCAAATTATCCATGCAGGAGACCCGGATCGCGAAGGGCAACTACTGGTTGATGAAGTGATTGATTATTGCAAAGTAAGCCAAAGTAAAAAAGAGCAAGCATTGCGGCTACTGATCAGCGATTTAAACCTTCCAGCCGTGCAGCGTGCACTGAAACAGATGCGCAGTAACCGCGAATTCATCCCTTTATCGGTTTCAGCGCTCGCGCGTTCAAGAGCCGATTGGTTGTATGGCATGAATATGTCACGGGCTTATACTTTGCTGGGGCAGAAAGCGGGCTATCAAGGTGTCTTGTCGGTTGGACGGGTACAAACTCCTATTCTAGGGCTTGTGGTACGTCGGGATGAGGAGATAGAAAACTTCATCCCGCGAGACTATTTTACATTACATGCGTTAATCCCTTATCAAACTGATCAAGTGGCGTTTGATATCCGTGCGCGCTGGAAACCCAGCGATGCTTGCCAGCCGTGGCAAGATGAAGAAGGGCGAGTCTTAAACCGCAAGTTGGTGGAAAATGTCGCACAGCGCATCGCAGGGCAACCCGCCACAGTGATTGAAGCCGAACAAAAGCAAACTAAGCAAGCCGCGCCGTTACCTTATTCCTTATCTGCACTGCAAATTGATGCAGCTAAGCGCTTTGCAATGAGCGCCCAGCAAGTGTTAGACACTTGCCAATCTCTGTATGAGAAGCATAAATTAATCACCTATCCGCGCTCAGATTGTCGTTACTTACCACAAGAACATTACGCTCAAGCTTCGTCAGTAACTCAAGCTATCGCGTGCAACGCCAAAGAGTTGTTAACGGCGGTCAGTGGCGCAAACTTAGCTCTTAAATCCAAAGCATGGAACGATAAGAAAGTGGACGCGCACCATGCCATTATTCCCACACCAAAGCAGGCATCCGTCAATGCCTTGTCGGGAAATGAGATGAAAATATACCAATTGATTGCGCGCCAATACTTGATGCAATTTTATCCCGCCGCCGTGTACGCGGAAGCCAAGCTGGTGTTTGATATTGCGGGTGGCTTTTTTGTTGCGTCAGGGCGACAACTGGTTGAAACCGGTTGGAAGAGTTTGTTAGGCAAAGTCGATGAAGAAGAGAACGGAGTCGATGCCGTTCCACCACTGAGTAAAGGGACGGTGCTGACGTGTCGAGAAGGGGAGATTCACGATCGAAAAACCGAGCCTCCTCGTCATTTTACTGAAGCGACTTTGCTACAAGCGATGACGGGAATTGCTCGTTATGTTGAAGATAAAGAGCTGAAAAAAATCTTACGTGAAACCGATGGTTTGGGTACGGAAGCGACGCGAGCGGGGATCCTTGACACTTTATTCAAGCGGCAACTCTTAACACGTCAAGGTAAACTGATTCTAAGCTCGCCAGCGGGAAGGGGTTTAATTCATGCGCTGCCAAATGAATCAACTTATCCTGATATGACCGCCCATTGGGAGCATCAATTGCAAGCGATGGCTGAACGTGGGCAAGCGTATCAACCCTTTATGCAAGTGCTGCAAGAGCGCATTATTCAGATCATGGAACAGGCGAAATCGGGCGCAGTGCCAGAGTCGCTTCGCTCATTGCCCAAAGTCGAGCGCCCTGCATTCAAACGAAAGACACGTAAATCCAGCAAAACCACGCGTTATCAACGTAATTCGGCTCAATAAAATGACATCAAAGAATCGGTCGCTAAGTAAGCAGAGTCCAGTGAATTAGGTAAGATGTTAACCGACCTGACGAGCTAATTATCACATTTTCGATAAAAAAGGCTGGTATCCCAATCGGTTACATTATCAGTCACTTTGCCGACAAGTGGCAGTAAACACCACGCCTCGCGCTCTTGAAAAGGGTGGCTTGTTATCACTGCAAAACCAGCAATACAGCATCTTCCACCTTTAGAACGGATAAACTGGGCAATCGAGCTGACCGCTTCTTCACTGTAGGATTCAATCTTATAGAGATGGCTCATACACTTCTCCTCTCTAACCATGCCATTAATTACGACATAACCGTTGAATAATGGGAAGCATATTTGATGCCAGTTTCTAAAAAATACACCTTTGGTATGTGATGAATGGAGAGGGTACTTATCTAATGAATGGCAAGTGGTGCGTGGAATAAAAAATCAGTATGAGAAAATGATGTTAATCAGATACGAAAAAGCCGCTGTAAAAACAGCGGCTTTTCTTAAAAGTGGCGGAGAGATAGGGATTTGAACCCTAGGATAGCTATTAACCATCGCCGGTTTTCAAGACCGGTGCTTTAAACCACTCAGCCATCTCTCCGTGTGGTGCGCATAATAGCGAGGCAATTTTACTTTGTAAAGTCTTGATCCGATCGTTTGCTGGTTTTGTATGCAATTGACGATAGTTTTCCACTAATAGCTTGATTCTTAGCGCCTTGTTGGAGAAAAAATGTACATTAATGCGTACTTCGTTATGGCGCATTTTTTATTTGGTTGCTGGCTTAACGGTGAATTCTTACGATGTTTATACAGAAAGTCGTATTGAAGCGGGGTAATCGGTTATGTATTAGCAACGGTTTACCAAGAGCCTGATGCTCTCTTGTAGTATCAGGCTACCGGAGTTTCATAAATGGAATGTTATTTCCTTTTTATGCTTTTATGTTCATATAATGCTTGAACCTCTGCGAATGACGGGTAACAAGCTAAAACTGGCAGGGAAATGGTACTAAACCTGAACTATAGCCAAAAGATGGCTTTCTTGACCCTGCGCAAGGTGAGGAGTAATTTGCAGCTTCCTGTGTCTAAGGCACTGCTTCCATTTCCAATCATTAAGTACAGAGTGTTTGCAGGAGTTTATCTTGCACTCACCTATGCTGATGATTGAAATCAGCCAATAAAAAGAACCATGATAGAAGAAACGACAACCAATGACCCTCATGATGCTCAACCTGAGGGGACTGAACGCATTTATCGCCAACGTTTTGATTCCAAAATAGGGTTTCAAAATGAATACGATATTCTTGCTATTGAAGAGCCTTTACAAATCAGTTTGCAATGGAATGATACGGTTACTAACAAGCTGCATATCGAAGAGTGGAGCATGACAATGCGAACGCCTGGTGACGATGCTCATCTCATCGGTGGCTTACTTTACACGCAGCAAGTGATCGATTCATATGACCATATACTCAATATGGAATTGGTTGACGACGAATCACGCCATGGCCAGAATCACTGGTTGGTCACGCTCAATCATCCATACACTGATGTGATTCAGCATCAGGCCCGTCGTTATATGAGCCAGTCGAGCTGTGGCATTTGCGGTATGACATCCATCCGAGCCTTGAGTTTGAGGCGAGAAATTCGTGTTGATGATAGCCCGAAATGGCTCTCTTCTGATGTTGTTATTGCGCTTCCTAATCTGCTTCTTGTTCATCAACCACTGTTTGCAAAAACGGGGGCGGTGCATGGTGCGGGTTACTTCGTGAATGGCGAGTTGATTGCCGTTGCGGAAGATGTGGGCCGCCATAATGCAGTGGATAAGTTGATTGGTCGAATTTTGAGTGAGCAACGTTGGCACCCGCAAGGGGTATTAATTCTTAGCGGCCGAGTGAGTTTTGAGTTAATGCAAAAAGCGGCCATTGCTGGCATTTCAGTGGTGGTGGCTGTTGGTGCGCCATCACGTTTA
The DNA here is from genome assembly GCF_963886625.1 of Vibrio sp. V23_P3S9T160. Taxonomy (NCBI): domain Bacteria; kingdom Pseudomonadati; phylum Pseudomonadota; class Gammaproteobacteria; order Vibrionales; family Vibrionaceae; genus Vibrio; species Vibrio sp. V23_P3S9T160. Next base: position 11,324 of record NZ_CAWPDB010000104.1, on the reverse strand, counting down.
GCGCTCGATATGGCGCGTCAGTTTGATATGACACTGATTGGTTTTATCAAAAAAAATCAGTTCAATATATACCATGGTCATGCACGTTTGCAGTCAGTGAAAGAGTGAGAAGAAGAATATGAGTATTAAACAATATACCGGTTCGGCTGGTGGTTGGGGAGCGCTAAAAAGCACCGCGCATCATCTATTGAAAAGTCATAATGTTGCCAAAAATATTTCCAATCTTTTAAAAACCAACCAAGACCATGGTTTTGACTGTCCGGGCTGTGCTTGGGGTGAAAAACATGTTCCAGGGCGTTTTCGTTTTTGCGAAAATGGCGCTAAGGCCGTCAACTGGGAAGCCACTTCTCGACGCGTTGGGGCGGATTTCTTTAAGCAATATTCGGTCACTTGGCTCAATAAGCAGAGTGACTATTTTCTCGAATCTCAAGGGCGTTTAGCGGAACCAATGCGCTACAACGCTCAAACGGATCACTATGAGCCAATCAGCTGGGATGAGGCGTTTGCACTGGTTGCACAACACCTCAATCAACTCGCTAGTCCAAATCAGGCGGAATTTTATACATCAGGCCGCGCGAGTAATGAAGCTGCATTTCTATACCAGTTGTTTGCGCGCCGGTTTGGTACCAATAATTTTCCTGATTGCTCAAACATGTGCCATGAAGCTACGAGCGTCGCCTTGGTTCGCTCGATTGGCATTGGTAAGGGAACTGTGACTATTGAGGATTTTGAAGAATCCGATGCGATTCTTTTATTTGGACAAAACCCAGGAACGAATCACCCTCGTATGTTGGAAACACTGGCGTCAGCCTATAAGCGTGGCGCTCGGGTTGTTGCATTTAATAATTTAAAAGAGCGAGGATTGGAGCGTTTTACTAACCCGCAAAATCCTTTTGAAATGTTAAGCAATGGTTCAACACCGACCACTAGCCATTATTTCACTCCTAAATTAGGCGGAGATATGGCGGCGGTTCGTGGCTTGGTGAAAATTCTTCTTGCTCGTCATCAGCAAGCACAGGCCTGCGGTGAATCGATATTCGACCTTGATTTCATTGCCCAGCATACCGAAGGGATGGAGTCTTACTTAGCCATGGTGCAGGCTACGTCGTGGCCAAGTATTATTGAGCAATCGGGGCTTACGCACCAAGAGCTAGAGCTGGTGGCAGATATCTATCAAGGCGCTAAACGCGTGATCGTAACTTGGGCGATGGGGGTGACTCAGCATAAGCATTCGGTGGCAACCATACAAGAGTTGGTCAATCTACAATTACTGTTTGGCCAAATTGGTAAGGATGGTTCTGGGGTATGTCCTGTCCGTGGCCACTCAAATGTGCAAGGTGACCGCACGGTTGGAATTAATGAAAAACCGCCGGTATTTCTACTCGACAATATTGAAAAAGTACTGGGCTTTACGCCACCAAAAGCGCATGGACATAATGTAGTTAATGCTATTGAGGCGATGCTACGGGGTGAAAGTAGAGTCTTTATCGGTTTAGGGGGAAACCTCGTTGCCGCTGCGCCCGATACCGAGCGTGTCGCGCAAGCAATGAAAAACTGTAATTTGACCGTAAACATTGCGACTAAACTGAATCGGAGCCATGTCAACCCGGGCAAGGATGCGTTGATCCTGCCTTGTTTAGGTCGGACCGATATTGATATTCAGGCTCAGGGGCCACAGAAAATTACCGTTGAAGACTCATTCTCCATGGTTCATGCCTCTTCTGGGCGAATTGATGTTACAGGAGAGATGATGCGCTCAGAGCCGGCCATTATCGCAGGAATGGCAAAAGCGACCTTAGGGGAGGGAAATCCAATCGATTGGCAATCGATGGCTGATAATTACGATAACATTCGAGATTTGATTGAAAAGATTATCCCAGGATTTGCCAATTTTAATCAGAGGCTCAAAGGGCCTGGCGGTTTTTATCTTGGTAATTCAGCGCGTGAATTTAATTGGAAAACGCCCACAGGAAAAGCGCAGATAAGCAGCAATGCACTTCCTGAATCTATCGTTCCGCTCAAAACTCAGCAGATGACCAAGAAACCGATTTTTGTGTTGCAGACGATGCGTTCGCACGATCAGTACAACACCACGGTTTACGGTTTGGATGATCGTTACCGAGGTGTATTTGGTGAACGTAATGTCATTTTCATGAATGAAAAAGATATTGAGCAGCTGCAATTAAAAGCGGGTGAACGAGTCGATATTGAGACACTGTGGGATGATGGTATTAAACGTGAAATTTTCGGCTTCAAGGTGGTCGCCTATGTAATTCCTCAAGGGAATGTGGCGGCCTATTTCCCTGAGGCAAATGCACTCATTCCATTGAGCAGTAAAGGCGACTTTAGTGATACCCCGACATCAAAATCTATTGCCGTTGTCATTCATCCAACCGAAGTTGCGCCACTGTTAGTTCAAACAGACTAAAAATCAGATACTAAAGCAAAAAAGAGAGCCGAAGCTCTCTTTTTTTAGGTGTATGGTCGGACTGAGAGGATTTGAACCTCCGACCCCCGACACCCCATGACGGTGCGCTACCAAGCTGCGCTACAGTCCGATTGGCGTAATCTAATCATTTATCCCTTTAGCGTCAAGAGATAATCTTGCTAACGACCTGATTTAATTATCTTTGGCGTAAAATCTCTGCAATTCAGTTAAGCCTTGCATCAGTACTGGTAACGCTGGGCTAGAGTCTTTCTGACGTTGATAGTTTTCATCAAACAGCTTGAAGTTGCCAAATTTATCAATGAGAGTCGTTTGGGTATCGGTAATCAAGGCTAATTCACGGGCATCACCGGCTAAAATCCACTTCCTTTTGTTTTCATCAAACAAGTTTCTACCACTGCTAAATTCAATAGGGTTGGATGAAGCACCTAACAGATCCTGTAAAAGCGTGACTGAAAAATCTAAGTGACTTGAACGGTGTGAGTATTCCCCTGCCATTTTTCCAGGCCAATGGATGATCATCGGCACTTGTAACTGGTATCGGCTGTAATTGCTGTTAGCACCCCAGCTGTTGGTTTTTGTCTCGTTAAACTCCGCGCCATGATTTGAGGTGATCACAATCAGCGTATTGTCTTGCAATTGTAATTCGTCAATCTTAGTGAGCAGCAGGCCTATTTCTTGGTCGGCTGCATTGACCGAGTTATTGTAACCAGCACGCAGGCGATCGCTGGCACTACCTTTACTTGACCGAGGGTCAAAGTCATTAAAGTTGTCAACGGTCGTCAATTCCAAATAGCTGAACCAGGGTTGTTCGGTTTGCTCGGATACCCATTTATGCCAGCGTTGTATAGTTTGGTTATCTGTGCTCGATTCTTGATCAAAAGGAGCTTTAGAGATCGTTAAAGTGCGGAAAATCGTCTCTTCGTATAAGGTGTCGTCAAAATTATCGCCACTAAAGAGGCCAAACTGATAATTCTGTTTTTTCAATACATCTATCAGTATCGGAGGGGTACCTTGTGAACGAATGGCGTTGGCATAACTGCTTGGCAATCCATAAAATAAGCCAAAGATCCCAAACATGTCATTACTCGAGCTGTAATGATTATTAAACTTCAAATTTTCTGTCGCAAATTGGTAAGTGTTGGGCATGATTTCAGCTGTCAGCACATCACTTCTTAAATTATTGACACTCACTAGCAAAATATTGAGATTATTTGCTCTGCGGCCAAATTGAAGAGGCTCAAGAGGATAACGAACAATGTTAAGGTTCTCTTCATTATCCTTCAAACGCTTTAAGTACACATCACGATCAAATAGACCGTGTTTTTCCATGAACGATTTTGCCGTCATTGGATAGGAGAGCGGGAAGTTTGATTTTTGGCTGGTCACTGATGTTTCTAAATACGCATCAGACCAAACGTAAATAAGGTGGCTGGTAATAAAACTAATGAAAAATACCGCCGCGATGGGTCGGCCAACGTGTTTATGCGATAGTTTTCGCTGCTTACGCCAAACCCACTCCGAAAGCCCAAGTTGTAAGAGGAAAATGAGCGGCATGACCACAAACAGATGCTGTAAGTCGGCGGTGATAGCGCTGGTCTCATCGCTAAAAAGCAGTTCCCATACAATCGGTGTTAAGTGCAGGTTGATTGCTTGATAAGCTTGGGTATCGATTAATAAGAGTGTGAGTCCTAACGTTGCAAAACAGACCGCCACGAAGCGAAATAGTTTGCGCGACGGAATGATGAATGTCAGAGGGAATAAAACCAGCAGATAGAGTGCAAAGACCAAAAATCCAAAATGGCCGACCCAAGACACAGCTAAATAAAACTGCCCCAACAAGGTTTCAGGCCATGGTGATTGTACGATATATCGAGTACCAATAAGCATTGCTGCAATGATATTGAAGAAAGCAAACCAATGCCCCCAACCAACCAACCGTGATACGCGTTCACCGTATGTATTTTCGCTATCTGCCATGTGATTTTCTATCTATGCATTCTATTAGTGAGTAGTAGTTTCTAAAGACGACATCAATGCCTGAGCAAATTTTTCCGCAATCGCCTTACGCTGTGAAGCGGCAACGTTTTGGTTTAAGACATTCGTTGCAATGTTTCCCGCAATCATGAGAGTAAGCTCAGGGGAAGCACTATGTTTAGCGAGGATGGCAGCAACTTCTGTCAGGATATTTTCAATTCTTTCGTCGCTGTATTTAGATGTAATAGGCATAAAGACTCTAATGATGATAGTAAAAGCGGCTTATGATAACCTACAATGCCTTACAACTGAAACCAGAACGATGATAATTTCACTATGAGTCTTCACCTTTCCAACGTGATTTTGCACCAATTAAGCAAAAACGAGCAAGATGAGTTGGTGGTTAAATACCGCTCTCAATCTTTAGATAATGATACGTCTGCCGAAAATTTAGTGGCTGAGTTGCATCGCGTGTTTAATTCGAAAGCGAGCAAAGGTTTTGGTTCGTTTAAGTCGGACAGTGATTTTCAAACTTGGTTGCAAGAACTTCGTCAAGGTGAGCGTGATTTTTACGATTTTTCACAAATCAGTGCTCAACGGCTGAAAGATGAATTATCAAAGTATCCGTTTGCTGATGAAGGGATCTTAGTGATGGCCGAATATCAGTCATTGGCTACCGATTACCTATTTATTGGGCTTTTACCTCTCAACCAAAGTTTGAAAGTAACAGAGGGGCTCGACATTAGCGCGACAGATTATCTTGATATCAACAAAATGGATATCGCAGCGCGTCTTGACCTCTCAAGTTTTGAAACGGACAAAAACTCAAACCGCTACCTTGCCTATATCAAAGGTCGCGTTGGTCGAAAAGTGTCGGATTTCTTTCTTGATTTTCTGCAAGCCGATGTCGGGTTAGATACCAAAGTGCAAAATCAAGTACTGATGCAAGCGGTACAGGATTTTTGCACGGATTCTAAGCTAGAAAAAGATGAAGCGATCGGTTACAAGAAGCAGGTTTACGATTACTGCAATGAGCAAATTAAAGCCGGTGAAGAGGTTCATATTCGTGAGTTGTCTGGTGAATTACCTGCTAGCCAAGACGGCACGGGTTTTTTCGAATATACGCAGGCACATGGCTATGAACTGGAAGAGAGCTTTCCTGGTGATCGTTCTACCGTGCGTAAACTGACCAAGTTTGTCGGTGCAGGGGGTGGTTTGAATGTGAGCTTTGATAGCTTGTTATTGGGAGAGCGTATTTTTTATGATCCTGAAAGCGACACGTTAACCATCAAAGGCACGCCACCGAATTTAAGAGAACAGTTAACGCGTCAGCGTTAATCGTTTACCACTAAGAGAGCTTGATATGGCTCTCTTTTTTGTCTTTTCTCCCGATGTACAACTCAGCACGGTCCAAACTTTAGGTTTATGCTTGTATTAATTACAAATACAAATTGGTAATCACAGTGTTTGGGCAAAAGAAATCAAAACGATTCAGCGTGAGATCGTATGGAGTGATTCTGTTTGGTTGGTTAATCTCCGTTGGTCTTGTGTTTTGGCAAAGCCATTTAAGCTACCAAGCCATGCATGCGGTGAAAGAGTTACATTACAGTGTTGAAGAACTTAAAAGTTCACTCTATTTTAAAGAGCCTTATCGTTCGACGCGAGCGAATGATATCGCGCTGAATGTGCAGCTACTCTATTCACTTAGGCTACAGCTGGAAGTTGAGCACCGAGATTTTTCATGGCGACCAGATATTCAGCAATTGCTCCATGTGACTGATCGCTATATCACACTGACCAAATCGTATTTGTCGATTGAGCTTAATATTCAACCCTTGGTTGAACGCCTACAAGTGCTGCGCGATAATCCCACTAATTCAGAACAACTCAAGCAAATGTATGTGGTGTTAGGCGCTTATGTATTTGAAGCGATGTTCAGTGACACTGAGCAAAATCCGGGCATCTATCGAGCATTAGATAAACTCTATGTGGATGGGCAATCTTTACCAGCCATTCAGAAAAAAGAGTTAGAGCAGACATTAGCACAAGCGTCTGATTTACTGAATCAATACGCCCAAGGTGCACGTTTGGTCGACAATTTAACCAATCACTCTATTTACAATCAGCTTATCCATGTTGAAAACCAATACCATCGTCTTTTAAACATCTATGCTTATCTTGTCACGGGGTTAAGTGGTGGTGTTATGCTATTGCTGGGTTGGTTGATGTTTCGGTCATCCGTTTTAACTCGTTCTCATGTTAATAAAGTTCCCAGTGCTGCGAAAGAGGATGCGTCATCTGAGATGAATCCCAGTCGTGTTTTGTCCACAGAAGAACCACAGGTGGAAACATCGGATCTTTCTGATGATTTGGCCATCGATATTGAATCCATGCTCGTAACTCTCAATGGCGATGTTGAGTCTGTCACTCTGCTGTTGAGCGTATTTATACAAGATCATCAGCATGATGCCACTGAATTGAAAAGATTGGTGCATTCTGATTTGGAGGCTGCTCAGCGCAGAGCACATAGCCTGAAAGGCGTCGCGGGCAATCTTGGTTGCCGTTCTCTCAAGCAGATAGCGTCAGAAATAGAGTTGCGACTTAGTCAGAAGCAACGACCTACGGAGAAGCAATTGGAGTTATTAACGACGCAATTAGCGGCCGCTATAGCCAGTGCGCAACACTACCTTGATCAAAGAAAACGATAAGCCAGTTCTATCGTGTCAGCTTTAAATGGTGATTCTGCTTGTAGTAAAAAAGAGCTCAGTTGAGCTCTTTTTTAATGGTTTTTTAGTTCAATGACTTTTGCAATACTCTGCTAGGCTGACTGTTGGTTGAGAACCGGTGCTTGTTCATCACTGTCTGCTGGTGCAGTAGGTTCACATTTATCAACAAACCAACCCATGTAAGAGGTAAAAATGGTCACCAAAATACAGACAAAGCTTAGCCACATAAAGGGGGCATATGAGAGCGTTGTAACGCCTAGAATGCTCGCCATGTAGATGCCATTATCGCTCCATGGCACCATACCGGAGGTGAGCGTGCCACCAAATTCAGCGTTACGTGATAGGTTCTTACGCTGATAGCCTAAACGGTCATAGTTTTTGGCACAGATTTTAGGGGTCAGGATGAGTGAAACATACATAGCTGAGCCAAAAACGTTGCCCATAAATGCAGTACCAATGGTACTGGTTGCCAGTGAACCTGCGCTTGTCACGCGGCGCTCAAATAGTTTTGCGATGGTTTCAAGCACACCCACTTTATCTAGCAATCCACCAAACCCGAGACCAAAGACAATCACGGCTACAGAACCAAGCATAGAGGACATGCCGCCTCGGTTTAAGATTGAGTCAATGAAGCCAACGCCAGATTCAATATTGTAAGGTGCCCATGCGGTATTGAAAGCTTGCAAGAAGTCTACGTCTTGGATCATCACAGCCCAAATGATGCCCAGCAATGAACCAAAGCTAATTACAGGAAACGAAGGCATTCTCATCGCAAGCAAGCCGAGTACAATCAGCACTGGCACAAAAGAGTATGGGGTAATGTAAAACTGCTGTTCCATCGCCTCAATCACGCTTTGTACTTGAGACATGTCTACGTTACCCGCATAGTGGAAACCAAATAAGGTAAACATGATACCCGTGATCACGTAGCTGATAAGCGCTATCGGCAGCATACCTTTAATGTGCTCCATCACTTCAACGTTAGACATCGAAGACGCCAGAATAACGGAATCAGATAATGGCGACATTTTGTCACCAAAGTAACAACCTGAAAGTACTGCGCCAGCGGTGATTGGTGCTGGAACGCCAAGACCCTGACCAATCCCCATCATGGCAATCCCCGCGGTACCAGCTGCACCCCATGAGGTTCCAGTTGCTAAAGCGGTGAGAGAACAGATGATCATCGTTGCAAGAAGGAAAATAGAAGGATGGATTGCTTGAAGACCGTAGTAAATGATGGTCGGCACGATCCCGCCGGAGATCCAAGTACCAACTAATGCGCCAACAGCTAAAAGTATCAACACGGCACCTAAACCATTAGAAATACCATTCAGTGCTGCTTTTTCTAATTCTTTATATTGGTGACCTAAACGAACACCGAGCACAATAATGATGAACCAGCCAATGTATAAGGCTAGTTGGATAGGGAGATCGAGTTGAGCTGTAAACGAAAACGCGAGTAACAAAAACAAGCCTAGAGCAATAATTACTTGAATTAAGCTAGGTAGGCGTTGAGGGGCTTGCGTCATAAAAGAGCCTCTTGTCAGATTTATGATCTAAGGACAGAACGGTGCCCTTATTGAGTTCGATCGCACTTTACAATAGTTAGCATAATATATCGACATCAAACACCTCGGATGTGATTTATGTCGTTTAAGTGGTTAATCTTCGATGTTAAATGTTGATAATCGTTAAATTTAATGGTTATAAATGTTTTGTAGTGTGGGCTTTTTGTGTAACAGAAACGTGATTATTTAGCGTTTCGTTGATTATTGAATGCTGAATCATAGTGCGGTTGAGTGATTTTTAGGCTTGAATGTGTTTTTTACAAAACAGGCTACGCAGAAAGAAAAAGTTACCACTTTTACTAAGAAAGTCTTGAGATTTTATGCTGAACCACTTATAGATGGAGCAATAAATTTTCATTTTAGATACATGGAGAGTGAGCGCGATGAGAGTAGGTTTAGTGGGGTGGCGTGGTATGGTCGGTTCTGTACTGATGCAGCGTATGGTTGAAGAAAATGACTTTGACTTGATCGAACCGGTTTTCTTTAGCACATCTCAAATTGGTATTCCTGCCCCAACGGTGCCTTCTAAGAAAGGCAATCATCATACAGGGTTACTGCAAGATGCTTACGATATTGATAGCCTCAAACAATTAGATGCCATTATCACTTGTCAAGGTGGTAGCTACACTGAAAAAGTGTATCCAGCACTTCGTCAAGTGGGCTGGAAAGGTTACTGGATTGATGCCGCATCTACTTTACGGATGGATAAACAATCAATCATCACTTTAGATCCAGTTAACTTGACACAAATTCAGCACGGCATCCATTCAGGAACCAATACCTTTGTTGGCGGTAACTGCACAGTCAGTTTAATGCTTATGGCATTAGGCGGCCTTTATGAGAAAGGTTTGGTCGAGTGGATGAGCGCAATGACCTACCAAGCAGCTTCGGGTGCTGGCGCTCAAAATATGCGCGAGTTGATCTCGCAAATGGGAGTAATTAACGATGCGGTGAGCTCTGAATTGGCTAATCCATCGAGCTCAATTCTTGATATTGACAGAAAAGTGGCTGAAACCATGCGATCACCTTCTTTTCCTACCGAGCAGTTTGGTGCACCACTAGCGGGTTCATTAATCCCTTGGATTGACGTCAAACGCGACAATGGTCAAAGCAAAGAAGAGTGGAAAGCGGGCGTTGAAGCTAATAAAATTTTGGGACTTCAATCGTCACCGATCCCGATTGATGGAACCTGTGTTCGTATTGGCGCAATGCGCTGCCACTCACAAGCATTAACCATCAAGCTGAAGAAAAATGTTCCGCTTGATGAAATCGAAGAGATGATCGCTACGCACAATGATTGGGTGAAAGTTATTCCAAACGAGCGCGATATTACCGCACGTGAATTGAGCCCTGCCAAAGTCACTGGTACCTTGTCAGTTCCCGTAGGACGTTTGCGTAAAATGTCTATGGGTGATGATTTCTTAAATGCGTTTACGGTGGGTGACCAATTATTGTGGGGAGCTGCTGAGCCGCTTCGCCGTACTTTGCGGATCATTCTGGCTGAAAAACAGTAAAGATGGATCTCGGTTTAAAACTACCTGAGTAAAAATACAAAAAGGGCGCTTTATGCAAAGCGCCCTTTTTTTATGTTTTTATGCTTTTTGTCTGTAGTAACAGTGACGATGTTAACCGCGGTTATGCAAGGCCAGGAAATAAATTTCTGAGCCCATTGGCAATAAACTCAATACCGAGTGCGCCGAGTATCAAACCCATGATCCGCGTAATCACGTTGATACCCGTTTGACCTAAGAAGCGGACAATATAGGGCGCTGAGCGAAACAGCAGCCAAGAGCTTAAACTAAATAACACCACAGTGATTATAATGCCCACGGTATCGAACATGCTTGGGTAGCGAGAGCCATACACTATGGTTGAACTGATGGCACCCGGTCCTGCCATTAAAGGCATAGCGAGTGGCACAACCCCAATTTGTTCACGGCTAATGTATTCAGATTTCTCTTGTTTGTTTTGTTTATCTTCACCCAATTTACCGCTCATCATCGAAAACGCGATGCTCAGCAGCAATAGGCCACCAGCTACTCGAAACGAATCTAAAGAGATACTAAACATATCCAGTAACATCTGCCCAGCAAGCAGTGCGGTAATCAAAATTATTGCCACAGCAATATTCGCTGTAGCCGCCGTTTTGTGTTTCTCTTCTTGCGTCATATGACCAGTGAGAGAGACAAATATTGGCATAATCCCCACGGGGTTCACAGCGGCTACAAGGCCTAAGAAAAACTGCAGGAAAATGGCTAACTCAAAGGTTTGCATGGCATTTATCTCTAATGGATCATTTCGATGAAATATTACGTGGTTAATGTAAGCGAAAGCAAAGAATAGCACGAATGAAAAAAACTAAAGCGATTGGGGTTTTATCGCTGAGAAAAACTAATTCAATGAAGAAAACGTTTTACAATTGTTTTTCTAATGTATGTGAGTGGTGTTGTTTTTTGCTCAACTGTTAACATCTGCACATTTTTAATAAAATTAGTGCTCCTAGCTGGTGGTAAAAGTGAGAGTCGATATACTCTCAGTAGCACGTAAAATGAGGTGTGTTCATTCATCTATCGCTCAAAAATGAAACTTTTTTACAGATTGTTGTAG
>NZ_CAWPDB010000103.1:0-2086 GCF_963886625.1 Vibrio sp. V23_P3S9T160 | reverse complement strand
CATCCAATAGCGAGCATGGCACATAGCGATTTTTAGACAAGCTCACTACCTCAAGAATAATAAACCTTTAAAAACAATGAATTACCAACATTAAGATGATATGGGAATGGTATCTAGACCATGGGCGGGTTTAAAGGAAATATCAGTAACTAATTTATCAGCTCGATTCGACTAAATTTAGCAAGTATTAATCCATGAGTCGTATAGCATCTCATTAACTCTAAATTAGCACCATTTAAGTAGTAAGCTATGCCAAAAATTAGACTAAAGTTAATACTAGATCATCAAACTAATTGATATATTTGACTATTAAGACTTAGTTGAAACATCGCTCAACTGATAAGGAGATCCTCAACTCGTGAACTCTAGTATTAAAGTCACACTGTGGGCTTTCATCGCATTAGGTTTCAGTGTAATCAATGCCTATGCGGCTATGGATCCTAAAGATAAATTTCTCCAAGCATTGGAGGGCATTGAGCAGATCACCTATTCATTACCGATCAAGGCAAAAGCACAAATTAGTGAACTAGAAGAAGACTACATCATATTGTCACAGCCTTCCGCTCTCGTTGTACGTTACTATTTAGCCAAAGCAACTGTATATGGGCTACTAGAGGAATATGATAGGAGCTTAGAAGCGGCACAATTAGGATTAAAGCGAACAGAACACACCAACGTTGAAACGCTCACTCTCAAACTAAGAGAGATTCAAGCTTTACGGCACCAAAAAGTCGACGTGTTGCCGAAACTTGACGCACTGTTAGTTGAAGCAGGAAACGATCACAATGCACAAATCGAATCAGAAGTATTACTAGCTAAAAGCCTCTATTACCAAGAGCAAGGCGAGTTTAAAAAATCGTACGCCGCAATAATGACCTCAATTGATACAGCAAAATCCATTGATAACAAAGAGTTAATGGAGAGAATATCTCACGGTCTAGGTCAAATACTGGTTCAGCTACAAGATTTTGATCGTTCACAACTGTTACTTGAAAATTCCTACAGTTACTTCAAGCAGCGTAAAATGTCTTATAGCCAATTGGTTAGCTTACTCGACATCTCTAAGTTGCAAGAGTCACGTAATCAAATCACGGCGGCGATCGAAACCTATAAAACCGCACTCAAGCTAGCACAAATACTGGGTGACGGGCGACATCGCTTTCGTATTAACATCGAACTTGCACGGCTTTATCGAGATACCAACAACCGAGATCAAATGCGCTTTTTCTTGAAAAAAGCAGAGGAACTGCAGTACAGAGAAAGCCAACCAGGCTACCTTGCCACTTTTCAGCTATTACAAACACAAGATCTATTGGAACAAAAACGCTACGGTGAAGTGATTGAATTTGTAGAACCACTCATTGCGCATATCAAACAAAGATCAAATCTACTTATTCAACAGATAGAGTTGTTAAAAGTGGCAGCACAGGCTTATGCTGGACAAAATAACTACAAACAAGCCTATGAAACTTATGATTTTTATCATTTACGATCGCTCACACTTCGCAATGTTGAACAGATAGAGAACTTACAGAGACAACAAATGTTGTTTGATCTTGAGCGTCTACAATATGAAAATCAGGATCTAAACTGGAACAACGTACTTCAAAAGCTAGAAATTGAAAACCATCAGAAAACGTTTCATCTATTAGGTGAAATTGTCTTTTTCCTTGCTCTTGCATTAATCGGATTATTGGTCATATTTATCTGGGCCAACCGCTCTCGCATCAAAATGGGCATGCTTGCCAAAACGGACACCTTGACTGGCTTGTATAATCGACGCTACATGGAAGAACGATTTGCAAAACATCAATCCAAATCTTACCAAAATAGTAGCGAAGCGCTTATTAAACTCGCACAACGGATTTTGATGTGGCAACAGACTTGGTTCAAAGGTCAATCTTCACCTAAAAAAAACGCCGAACCATTCGACTCAGCGCAATTAGACGAACAAATCCAACATAATGAAGATGCAAAACCGATTAGCCTTATTTTGACCGATATTGATTATTTTAAAGTCATTAATGACACTTATGGTGACGAATTCGGCGATCAAGTATTAGTGTAAATTGCGTATGTCTTTAAG
>NZ_CAWPDB010000102.1:0-2213 GCF_963886625.1 Vibrio sp. V23_P3S9T160 | reverse complement strand
AGGCAATATCGATTATTCGATAGCAGAGGTTAAGAGGGATAATGTTATTATATTTATTCAGGGCTGTTTCAATCGATTAATAGATAAGTTCTTTTCTCTATGTAAAATGATTTTAGAATATAAAAAAACAAAACTTGCGCTATAACAAATTGTTCAAGAGGGATTCGCAACGCGTGGCATTTTTACTATGCGTTGGTTTAAGTGATTAAGGTGGTATGCGGCGGCTTAGGTATTGCATTGCTCACCCCTTAACAAAGCGTTATGCAACTCAGGTAAATTTGGGGGTTCAATCTTTTTAGGTTTCTCCGGCCATTCGTTTTATGTTGTCGGCAAATGAGCTTTTTTACCCTCAAATTCGTGGTTAACTTAAACCGTAAAACAGGCAAGGTTCTTTGTTTGCCTCAATCAGTTTTAGCGCCGGTGCGTTGTGAATTTTGCGTGCGCAAAGTGTGGAAAGGGCAAGTTTATTGAGCATTTTGTACTTGCTGAAAATCTTGCTTGTTGGGTTTGCCTCATTCAAAAGCTTGATTTGTTGTTGAAAGGTGGACTTTGTTTTGGCGGCTTATTTATCACGGCTCTGGCTTCGGTTGGTTCTTGAATTACTCAACCATTGCAATTGTGGTTTTTGATCGAGTAAAGTCAGTTTATCTCATTGAATTTGCATAACAAACGGCTCAAGAGGGATTGCCAACGCGTGGCGACTTTAGTGCAAAATTGCAGTTCAGTGTTTACAGTGTGTTTTTTGAGTTCGGCTATGCGTTGTCAACCCCTTAGCCGGGCGTTATGCGATTTTTCTGACATCATAAGAAATTAAGGATATCGAGTGGAAGTCAGTATTTTTCAGGTAGATTCGTTTACATCAGAAGTGTTTAAGGGCAATCCTGCTGGGGTATGCATTACAGAAACTAGCCTTGATGAAGCGACAATGCGAGCAATTGCTGCTGAAATGGCAGTGTCTGAAACGGCGTTTTTATCGCTGAGCACGATGCAACTGCGTTGGTTTACACCAGAAATTGAAGTGAGCCTATGTGGCCACGGTACTTTAGCTGTAGCTCATGTTTTAAAAGAGCAGGGGATTTATAAAACGGGTGATGTTCTTGAGTTTAAAACTCTATCGGGCATTTTGACTGCCCATTTAGACGAAAATAGCATCCACTTGGTTTTCCCAACTCCAATGCTTGATATGAAAGTGTCCCCAAACATAGATATGCTCAATTTCTTAGGGTTGGCACAATCAAACTTAATCGCTTACGGTCAGTTTGATAACAAGCAGATCATCGTCATTGATAATGAGTCCTTACTCAACGGTCTTTCCCCGGATTTCAGCGGACTATCAAAATTGAAGGGTCGCGGTGTTTTAGTTACGGCTAAGTCAGACTCTGGTGTAGATTTTGTATCGCGTTATTTTGCGCCGTGGGTTGGAGTCAATGAGGATCCCGTGACAGGCTCTGCACATTGTGCTTTGTGTGCTTACTGGTCGAAAAAGCTTGGTAAGTTTCAGCTCAAAGGTTATCAGGCCTCAAAGAGAGGTGGTTTTGTGGATGTGGAACTACTCAATCCAAACCAAGTGAAGCTATCTGGTCAAGCAGTAACGATCTTGTCTGGTCGAATGAAAATCGCATAACAAACGCCTCAAGAGGGACTGTCAACGCGTGGCGTTTCCAGTCCCATTGAGCCGAAGTGGTTACGGTTGTTGTGTTTGAGTTTGGTTGTTATGCGTTGCCAGCCCCTTAGGCGGGCGTTATGCAACTCAGGTAAATTTAGGGGCTCAATCTTTTGGGATTTCTCTGGCCATTCGTTTTGTGTTGTCGGCAAATGAGCTTTTTTACCCTAAAATTCGTGGTTTACTCAAGCCGTAAAACAGGCAAGGTTCTTTGTTTGCCTCAATCAGTTTTGGTGCTGGTTTGTTGTCAATTCAGCGTGCGCAAAGTGTGGAAAGGGCAAGTTTATCGAGCATTTTGTACTTGCTGAAGTTTTCGCTCGTTGAGTTTTCCTGATTCAAAAGCTTGGTTGGTTGCTGAAAGGTGGGCTTTGTTTTGGCGGCTTATTTATCACCGCTCTGGCTTGGGTTGGTTCTTGAATCACTCAACTATTGCAATTGTGGTTTTTGGTCGTATAAAGTTGGTTTATCTCATTGAATTTGCATAACAAACGGCTCAAGAGGGATTGCCAACGCGTGGCGACTTTAGTGCAAAATTGCAGTTCAGTGTTTA
>NZ_CAWPDB010000101.1:0-2293 GCF_963886625.1 Vibrio sp. V23_P3S9T160 | reverse complement strand
ATTCCTATTATATTGATCATGAAGATTTTGATGATTTTTATGATCAAGATAATAAGTTATGTGTTGCAAGTGCTCGAAAAGGAATGGGGAAATCTGCTCTTTTATCTAAATTAGATTATGAATTGAGGCATAATGATGAATACGATAATCCGATAGTTGTAAGGGTTACAGGTAATGAATTACTTGGTTTAGGTGACTTTCGTGGTCAAGATCAAGCATATCTTGAAAACTACTGGAAGCGTATTATATGCAGAAAAGTTATCATTGAAATTGGAAATACTATTGGCTTTGCAGCTTCAAGTAACTCAATTTCAATGGTAGAGGTTGCAGAGCTTGATGGTTTAAAAAATAAGAACTTTATTGGCGGCATATTATCTCGAATCAAAGGTAAGATTCCTGTTATTAATACAGAGATGAAAGATAACATTCCAGAAAACTTAGAGTCTGTGTTATCTAATTATCAAAACAAGCATAAAGATTCATCGGTATGGTTGCTTATTGATGATATTGACGCTAAATATGTTGATACTGAAGAGTATCAAGCAAGAGTAGGGTCGTTTTTCAGTGCAGTTCGCTCTTTAGCTTTCGATATGAAAAAATTGAATATTAGAGCTACTGTTAGATCTGATGTTTGGCAAAACCTTAGGCACCTTGAAGACTTAGATAAATGGGAACAGTATATTATTGAAATAGTGTGGACTAATAGACACTTGAGAGATATGTTGTCCAACAAAATATTATCTTATGTAAAGCGGGAACATCCAAATAGTCCAGAAGCTAAATATAAGTATACAAGAGACTACAATAAGCTATTTCAATTAGTATTTGAGCACCCTATTAGTTGGATGAACAATGAAGAAGCATCAATATTCGACGCAATTTCATCTTTCTCTAATAAACGTCCGCGCTGGATGGGACAATTGTGTAGAATGTCAGCGAAACAAGCTAAAAGGGCGAACTCACAAGGAAAGAGGGTATACCTTAATCATATAGATGAAATAATGAGTGAATTTGGTAAAAACCGAAAAAGTGACTTGATTAAAGAACATAAACACCAATTTGAAGAACTTAATAATTTAATTGATTGTTTTAGAGCAAAGCAAAAAGAGTATACGTTTCACGAGTTGGTTGATTTGTTTGAAACGAACTTTATTCGTGGTCGAGAAATAAGTGATATTCCTATTATTGATGGTGTTAAATATAAAGATGCAGAAGATCTTGGCGCTTTCGTATATAAGCTGGGTTTAATCTCAAAAAAAAGTGATTGTGGTAGATATTTTACTCATTATTGTGATGATCCAGACCTGTTCAGAACTAACCAAAATAGAGAAGGTAAAATTACATGGTCTGTACACATTGCATATAGGAAGTACCTGAATATACGTTGATTTTTGCTAACAAGCATTTATGGTTTCATCATGATTTTATCTAATGATAATGAGTTGATAAAATCTAATTTTTCAACTCATTCTGTCCAGAACCTTTCTGGCGGGCACTTTTATTTCAGAAATGCCCCATTATCAGACAGAGTAAATACTCATTCATATCCTATTTATTGGGTTTACTCATCCCAGCCTGTGACAATTCTCACAAATTTAGCCACTATTAAAGTATGTGGCTTGCGCCCTCCGCACCAACGCCCCGCGCTCGCAGAGCGGCGCCAAGCGTGGGAGCGAAGTGCGGAGCGACTAAAGCCAAAAATTAAGAAAACTCCCACAATTCGAAATCAACCATAAAACCACATTCTTTAAGGTAGCTTTGACCAATAAGTTGAGGGTGGTAGCTTAAATCAGTGAGGGATTCGTTAGTGGAGGCAATTACTCCACCCATAAATTCGGGTTGATTTTTAACAACACTAATAGTTGTAAATAAGGCCGCATCGATGATTTCACCACTAGGTGCAGTCAGCCAAGCATGAAGATTTACCGATGGGTTAAAATCAGTATCTTCCTTGCCCATGTAACTTTTCAGCGTATCAAGGTCAGTGTGAAACACTGGCTTACCTTCGAGTAAGACATAACCAAGCGTATAATAAAAAGTGACACCTAAGTGCTTCTCAAGTTCATTCTTCAACAGTGATGTCACCCAAAAGCATTTTTGAGAGACTTCTTCTGGACTAAATTGCCCTAGGTGTTGTTGGATAATCGAATAAATACTAGAGCGAGTATCTTGATCTAAAAGAGGAGAATCTAAGGTGATGGAGCCTGTTTCCAAGCCTAAAGATTTTGTGGTGTCGAATGCTTCAATGAATTGATTTTTATACATTAAAACTTACCATGTGAAATTATTGGAA
>NZ_CAWPDB010000100.1:0-2299 GCF_963886625.1 Vibrio sp. V23_P3S9T160 | reverse complement strand
GGCCTAACAAACGGCTCAAGAGGGATTGTCAACGCGTGGCGGCTTTAGTACAAAATTGAAGTTCAGTGTTTACAGTGTGTTTTTTGAGTTCGGCTATGCGTTGTCAACCCCTTAGCCGGGCGTTATAACTACTTTTTGAGTACATCATTAGGAGATTAAGATTGTACGAAAGTTCGTTTGAAATTCGGCTTGATTATAAGCCTTCGACAGGTAATCCTGAACGAGTGTTTCTGGCGATGGCGGCTTATGTGACTGCTTTTGAAAACTTGACATTTACTGTCGGCAAATCAATAGATGCTGACCTTAATTTCACTTATGAGCTTTCGGGGGTTCAAATTGGTTCTCTTAAAAGCATAATTAAGTGTACGTCTGGCTTGAAAAAAGTAGCTAATGCGTTGACGTCAATACCCCTATATATCGCTAATTCAATGGTTGACTTAGATAGTGTCGAAAACGAAGACGTTATTGATAGTGCTGCAAAAGGTGTTGAGTCCGAACTCCATGCACACGGCGCTGTAGAATTCCCTAATCAGGTTAATATTGACCGTTATCAGTTCGCCAAAGATCTCAAAAGCCTTTGCAAGGCTTCTGAACTACTTGCTGATGGCGAAACTATCGATATTTGCACGCCTCAAGTTAACAACGTCACGTATCTAAATACGAGAGTCAAATTTGATAAAGAGGTCGACGATTTATTTGTTGCTGACAGCAGAGAGATAAAAAAGAACGAAACTTTACTGGTCAAAAAGCCCGTGTTCTTAGGTGACTCTCAGTGGGACTTTAAGAGTGTAGAGAGAAATGTCTCATTCTCAGCTCCTATAGAGCATAAGGAATGGCTAGGTCGTTATCAAAATTGTGAGCTTGGGCACTTAGACCCAGGAGATGCGCTAATTGCTTATGTCTGTTATCAAGCAGTGAGGTTGAAAGGCTCAAAAACATATACTCATAAACAGCATCGTATCTTGCATGTTGAACGTGTTGTAAAAGGAAAAGAACTGCAAATTCGTATAGAAGAAGCGGAGAAGTCTAGTGAAGACAGCAAATAGTAATGTTCTTGCTCTAATTGCTGACTACATTTTCGTAATACTGCCTTTCGTCATAATACTGATTGTAAGAAGTGCCCAAGGGGTTAATGATTCTTTTTATATGCTTCCCGATTGGGGGATAGCCGCAACCATAGTATACGGTCAGTTAATTGTTAAGCTTGCTACGGCTCTTGCTAAAACGAACAAACCTAAGAAAACTTCAGCGGTGAGCTTCTATCTGACGGTATTGATTGCTTTTGGTCTGGTAGTAAATGTGGTGATTAATATTCTAATGTTAATTATTCCAAACGAAGTGCTAGGAATAACTCAGATAGTGCTGTTTGCTTTGGCTACCTTTTGTCACTTTATTATCGGCTTAGTTGTGAATCATATAGAGTCTGCAACAGAGAAATCGTAGTTATAACAAACGCTTCAAGAGGGACAGCCAACGCGCGGCATTTTTATTATGCGTTGGTTTTTGTGATTACGGTGTTATGCGGTAAGTTAGTAGTAGCGTTGGCTGCCCCTTAAGCGGGCGTTAGTTTTTTCAGGTCAAATCAATACAAACGTAGTTGGTCGATAAAATGAAAAATAAAAATGGTTATGTAAGTGTTAGTGGCTCCGAGATTTATTACGAGCTTTCAGGTAATCATGACGGCAAGCCATTATTGATGCTTCATGGCGGTCTTGGTTCGTTGAATGAGTTAAGTTCAATTCATAAATATGTTGCTGCTGACTATCAATTGATAAGTATAGATTTCCGTGGTCACGGAAAGTCCCTTTTAGGCAATCGTCCACTTAATTACATGCAATATCAACAAGACGTTCAGCATGTTCTTAGCTATTTGGGTATTGAGAAATATTCGATTTTTGGTTTTAGTGACGGTGGTATCGTAGGTTATCGTTTAGCAATACAAGAACCGGAGAGAGTATCTTGTTTGGTGGCACTGGGTTCGCAGTGGCGATTAGAGGCAGATGATCCATCAGTTGAATTACTAAGTGGTTTGACGGCTGAATTTTGGGCATCAAGGTTTGCCGATGATGTTGCTTTATATGAGGCGTCAAATCCTAAACCGGATTTCCCTAAACTCGTAGACGCTGTAAAAGCAGTCTGGCTTGACACAACAGAATCTGGCTACCCACATGAGTTAGTTGAAAAAATCCGTTGCCCGACATTAGTAATGCGAGGTGATAATGACTTCTTGTTTTCGTTGGATGAGGCAGCGGCTTTAAAGTCGAAAATTGTAGGTTGTAGTTTTGCCAATATTCCATTG